>NZ_DASQPW010000211.1:0-4894 GCF_035643755.1 Stackebrandtia sp.
ACGGCCACCGCCGAGCCCGCCAGCAGCACCGCGGCGGCCCCGCCCACCACCCGCACCCGCGCGACCCGCACTCCGAGACTCGCGGCCGATGCGTCCCCGAGGGACAGGGCGTTGAGCGCGGGCGCGCTGCCGAGCGCCGCCACCAGCCCGACGCCCAGCGGCACCGCCACCCAGCCGAGCATCCCGAGGTCGCGACCCGCCAGCGAACCCACGAGCCAGAATCGCGCCTCGTCCAGGGTGCGCTGGCTCAGCAGCATCAGCATCGACGTCCACGACCCCAACACCACGGCCAGTACGGTTCCCGTCAGCGCCAGGCGAACGGGGTTGAGGTCGCGCGCGCCCCGCGCCAGCCCGAACACCGCGGCGGCGGCGACGCAGGCCCCCAACAGCGCGAACGGCAGGAACTCGGCGGGGCGCCGCAACCCGAACCCGAAGATCGCCACCACCACGGCGAGGCTGGCGCCCGCGTTGACGCCCAGGGTGGTGGGCGAGGCGAGCGGGTTGCGGGTCAGGCCCTGGCACAGCGCCCCCGCCACCCCCAGCGCTGCGCCGACGGCGATCCCGACGAGCGTGCGGGGCAGCCGAATCCCCGTCACGGCGATGGCGTCCTTCCCATGCGCCTCACCGAAAAGCGCGCTCACCACGGTGCCCGGCGCGACGGGGCGGGTGCCCACGGCCAGGCTCAACACCACGCACAGCCCCAGGCCCACCAGCCCCGCCGCCAGCACCGCGCCAAGCCGCAACGGACGGCGGCGCGCGGCGGCGGAGGGGACGGCATCGAGCACGCCAAGAGCTTAGGTTAGCCAAACCTAACTAACTGGCGGGGGTCGCCCGATCGTTCTCACCTCGCCGAACACGCTCTCGTCCGCACCTCGCGAGCCCCGCCGTTGAGCGAACGCAAATCCGTGGCCGTCGCCGAGCTCCAGCCCTGTCAGGCGCTGTGGTTGGCGACCGCCCGCACCTGGCGAGTCCCGCCGTTCAATAAACGCAGGGCCGTGGCCGTCGACGAGTGCCCGTCCGCCACGTTGACGTGGTGTGGTCAGTCGTCGCCGAACGTCGGCTTCATTTCCGTCAGGCGTCGCGGTTCGGCGACCGCTCTCACCCGGCGAGTCCCGCCGCTCAATGAACGCAAGCCCATGGCCATCGACGAGCTCCAGCTCCGCGAGGCGTCGCGGTTCGGCGAATGCATGCACCTCGCGGGTCCCACCGTTCAGCGAACACGAGGCCGTAGCCGCCGACGAGCGTCCGTCCGCCACGTCGACGCGGGCGCGGTGTTCTCAGTCCTCGCCGAGCGCCAGCTCCAGCTCCGCGAGGCGCCGCGGGTCGGCGACGGCTCGCACCTCGCTGATTCGATCGCCCACTATGGACAACTCGAGCACCACCAGGACACGACCGTACGGCGCCACCACGACGCCGGGGTTGCCGTCCAGCAGCACGAAACGCGCGGCCTGGGCGCGTCCGTTGTAGAGCTCGGCCACGGCCGCGGCGCCGCGCACCTCGGGGGAGCCCCCGAAGGTGGCCACCACCGCGTCCGCGCGGAACACCACGTCGGGATCCAAAATGGTCAACAGGTCCTCGAACCGCCCCGCCCGCGCCGCCGACAGGAAGGCGTTGACCACCTTCTTCTGCCGGGACAGGTCGACGGCGGGCAGCGGCGATGTTCCCTTGACGCGGGCGCGGGCGCGGCTGGCCATGCGCTGGGTGGCCTCGGGGGTGCGCTCCACGATGGGGGCGATCTCGTCGAAGGGGACCGCGAACATGTCGTGCAGGACGAAGGCCAGCCGCTCGGCGGGCTTCAGCGCGTCCAGCACCACGATCATGGCCTGGCCGACCGAGTCGGCGAGCACCGCGTCGGCCTCGGGATTGTCGGGGGCGGCGCGCTCGATTGGTTGGGCGTCAAGCGAATCCTCCCGCTTGGAGGAGCGGGAACGCAGCGCGTCCAGGCACACCCGACCGATGATCGTGGTGAGCCAGCCGCCCAGGTTGTCCACCGCGTCCACGTCCGCCCGCGACGCCTTGATCCAGGTCTCCTGGATCGCGTCCTCGGCCTCGGCGGCCGAACCGAGCATCCGGTAGGCGACGGCACGCAGGTGCTCGCGATGCTGCTCGAAATCGGCCGCGAACTTTTTCTCGTCCACCTGTCTGGTTCCTCCGTCGACGTCCGTCAGTGAAGTGAAAGCCCACAAAAACTGTGAATGGAGCCAATCATGAACGAGCGGATGCCGAACCCCGCACAGGTCCTTCCCGACGCGATGAAGGCCATCCTGAACCTGAACAAGGCGATCGGCAAGGCCGACATGCCCGAGTACGTGATGGAGCTGGTGCACCTGCGCGCCAGCCAGATCAACGGCTGCGGCGTGTGCGTGTACGGCGGGGTCCACTCGGCGAAGAAGTCGGGCGAGACCGACGATCGGCTGCACTCGGTGGCCGCGTGGAGGGAGTCGCCGTTCTTCTCCGACGCCGAGCGTTCCGCCCTGGAGCTGTCCGAGGCGATGACCCGCATGGCCGACCGTCCCGACGCGGTGTCCGACGAGGTGTGGGACGCCGCCGCCAAGCACTTCAGCCAGGAGCAGCTGGCCGCGCTGGTGCTGCACATCGCGACCACCAACCTGTTCAACCGCCTCAACGCCACCACGAGGCAGCAGGCCGGCCAGACCTGGTGAACCCGCGGCCCGCGACCCCGCCGGGCGCCGTCACTCGCGGCGCCCGGCGGGGCGCAGCGGCGCGGTGAGGTGGCGCCGGATCGACCGGGCCAGGGCGTCGGCCACCTCGTCGCGGTCCATTGAGGCCAGTGGCTCGATCTTGAGAATGTAACGGACGTAGACCATCCCCACCGTCTGGCTCAGCACCAGGGCGGCGCGCTGCTCGATGTCGGGGTCGTCGGGGTAGGCGGCGCGCAGGCTCGGGACGATCTGGGACGCGAAGATCGCCTGCATGCGGGCGGCGGCGGACGGGTCGGTGGGCGCGGCGCGCATCAGGATCGCCTCGGCGAGATTGTCGCCCTTTTCGAAGCGGTCGATCATGTTGCGGGCGTACCGGGTCCCCGCGTCCGCCTCGCCCGACAGATCGGGCACCTCCAGGTCCACATCGGACACCGCGCCATAGAGCTCGGCCTTGCTGCCGAAGTAGCGAATCACCATTGACGGATCGATCTGGGCGTCGGCGGCGATGGCGCGGATCGTGGTGCGATCGTAGCCGTCGGCGGCGAAGCGTTGCCGTGCCGCCGTGAGGATCGCGGCCCTGGTCTGCGCGGACCGAACGGTGAAGGTCATGCCGTCGAGTGTATGCCAACGCACATTTGCCAACAAGCGTTGGCGAGTGCTACGTTGTTTGCCAACAAGCGTTGACAAAGGAGAAATCGCATGTCCGCACTCCCCTCTTCGGCAGAAGTTCTGGTGATCGGCGCCGGCCCCGCCGGTCTGGCTCTCGCCGCGTCCCTGGTGGACAAGGGCGTCGACGTGGTCGTCATCGACAAGCAGGCCGAGGCCGCCAACACCTCGCGCGCCGCCGTGGTGCACGCCCGCACGCTGGAAGTGTTGCGGGAACTCGACATCACCGACGAGCTGATCGCGCGCGGCATCAAGGTGGAGACCTTCACCGTCCGCGAGCGCGACCGCGTCCTGCTGCACGTCGGCTTCGACGACCTGCCCACCCCGTACCCCTACACCCTGATGTGCCCGCAAAACGTCACCGAGGAGATCCTCCTCAAGCACCTGAGGGACGCCGGCGGCCAGGTGCACCGCCCCCTCGAACTGTCCACCCTGGAGCAGGACGCCGAGGGCGTCACCGCCACCCTCGCCTCGGGCGAGACGATCCGCGCCCGCTACGCCGTGGGCGCCGACGGCATGCACTCGGTGGTGCGCGACCAGACCGGCATCGGCTTCACCGGCGACACCTACGCCCAGTCCTTCCTGCTGGCCGACGTCCACCTCGACTGGGCCGAGGGCCCCGACCAGGTGCGGCTGTTCTTCTCGCCCGAGGGCGTCACCGTGCTGGCGCCGCTGCCCGGCGACCACTACCGCATCGTGGCCACCATGGACGAGGCCCCGGAGCACCCCGACGTCGCCGACTGCCAGGCGCTGATGGACTCCCGCGGTCCCCGGACCAACCCGATCACCATCGCCGACGTGGTGTGGAGCTCGCGATTCCGCGTCCACCACCGGCTCGCCGACCACTACCGCGAGGACCGCGTCTTCCTGGCCGGCGACGCCGCCCACGTCCACAGCCCGGCGGGCGGCCAGGGCATGAACACCGGCGTGCAGGACGCCCTGCACCTGGCGAGTCGACTGGCGTCGGTGATCCGCGAGGGCGCCGCCGAGACCACACTGGACGAATACGAGACCGAGCGCCGCCCGATCGCCGAGGGCGTGGTCTCCTTCACCGACAAGATGACCCGGGTCGCCACCCTGGGCCACGCCTCGCTGCGCGGCCTGCGCAACACCGCCCTGCGGGCCCTGGACTTCATCCCCGCGGTGCACCACAAGATGGCGATGAACCTGTCGGAGCTGGGCACCGACCCGCAACGCAAATAGCGCCCGACAGGACTAATCTGCTGGCATGAGCCTGGTCGCCGGGGTGGATTCGTCCACACAGTCCACAAAGGTGGTGTTGTGTGACGCGGCGGACGGGCGGGTGCTCGCCCGCGGCAGCGCCCCCCACCCCGACGGCACCGAGTGCGAGCCCGCGGCCTGGTGGGAGGCGCTGCTGCGCGCGGGCGAGGGAATCCTCGACCGCGCCGCCGCCGTGGGCATCGCGGGCCAACAACACGGCATGGTCACAGTGGACGACGCGGGGCGGATCGTGCGCCCCGCGCTGCTGTGGAACGACACCCGCTCGGCCGCCGCGGCCGAGGCGCTCATCGCCGAGCTCGGAGGGCCGGGCGCCTGGGCCGCGG
>NZ_DASQPW010000212.1:0-33266 GCF_035643755.1 Stackebrandtia sp.
AAGCCTTGTGGCAGTATGCCGATGCGGTCCTCGCGGGGGTTGACGCCAAGAACTATCTATTCTGGACCGGTAGCAGCTCAAGTTCTGGCAAGAAGGCGCTGGTCATTGCCAAACACAGTGGCAAGAAAGGATCTTGACGGACGGCGGACGCCAAGGTGACGGATGCTGTCGCGGGTGGCGCGCACATCCTCGATGGCGAGTCGGTGTGCGTCCTTGCCGTCCGACGGCTACCCCGTGAAGGTGAAAATCGCGGAGGATTTTGTCCGTTTCGTTCTGGGCTCGTCGCGGCGCACTTATATTCCGTTGTGGATTAGCCACGAGCTCACGGGGGACCACATGGCCTTGTCACGTGTACGCAATGCGGCGGTGGTGATCGCGGCGGTCACCGTGTTGTTCGTCGGGGGCGCCGCCTCGCCCGCGCAGGCCGCGCCGAGTGGCGCGACGTCCGCGGGGATCATGTTCGGCACGGTGAGCAGCGAGGGCGCCGACGTCACCGTCGGCGACACCACGTACGCCACAGGGAAACTGCACGGGATCGTCGAGGTGGAGAAGCCGCTGGTGGGGCCGCTGCGGGCCAACTTCCGGCTGTCCTCCGAGGATGATTCGGGGCCGTTGGGGGACGTCGTGGTCACCGCCGTGGACCACTCCGGCGCGATCCCGGACCCGGTCTCGCTCACCGATCTCACCGAGGCGGTGTCGGTGAAGGTCGAGAAGCTGCCCGACGGCGAGTCCACCGACGGGCCCGTCACCTTGCGCACCAGCGAAAAGCTCGCCACGTTCACGACGAAGGACGCCACGGCGTTCCCGCTCGTCAACGAGACCTATCGGCTGCGGAACCCCGTCGATCTGTACACCGACGACGACTCCACGGCCGCCGGGACCCTGGAGAACCTGGAGGGGACGATCAACCAGACCGCTCAGCTCGACTGATCGAGTTCGGCGAACGTCTGACGGCTCGGGCCGCGTTGGGCGCGCGCCCGGGCCGCGACGTTTTCGGTGTCGCGCAGGACGCGGATCACGTTGCGGCAGGTGAGTTTCGCCAGGTCGTCGTCGCTCCAGCCGCGCGAGGCGAGTTCCTCCAGGACGACGGGATAGCCCGTGACGTCGGGGATGTCGGTGGGGGTGGTGCCGATGCCGTCCAGGTCGCCGCCGATGCCGACGCAGTCGACGCCCGCCAGGTCGCGGATGCGTTCGATGTGGTCGGCGACGTCGGAGGCGGTGGCGCCGGGGTGGGGGTGGTCGGCCTTCCATTGGGCCACTTCGGATTCGGGGCGCTGCTCGGAGTCGTAGTCGCCCAGGGAGATGCCCTGGAACTCGTGGTAGGCGTCGACCCATTCGCGGCAGGCGTCGGTGAGGAAGCCGGGCACGAAGGTCGCCATCACCACGCCGTGGGTCTCGCCGACGCGGCGCAGCACGTCGTCGGGGACGTTGCGGGGGTGTCCACAAAGCTCGAGGGTGTTGGAGTGGGAGAAGAAGGCGGGGGCCTCGCTGACGTCCAGGGCCGCGTGCATCGTGGTGGCCGCGACGTGGGAGATGTCGACCAGCATGCCCAGGCGGTTCATCTCGCGCACCACCTCGCGGCCGAAGGCGCTCAGGCCGCCGACCTTCGGGTCGTCGGTGGCGCTGTCGGCCCAGGGGGTGTTGTCGGTGTGGGTCAGGGTCATGTAGCGCACGCCGAGCGCGTACATCATGCGCAACGTCCCCAGTGAACAACCGATCGAGTGGCCGCCCTCGGCGCCCAGCAGGGACGCCACCGTGCCCGCCTCCAGGGACGCCTCGATGTCGTCGGCCGTCAACGCCAGGCGGAAGTCGCCGTAGCGGTCGATCATCTCGCGGGCGGCATCGATCTGCTCCAAGGTCGCGGTGACCGCGGACTCCCCCGCCAGCGACACCGGGACGAACACCGACCAGAACTGGCCGCCCAGGCCGCCGCGGCGGATGCGGGGGATGTCGGTGTGCAAGCCGTCGGCGGTGCGGTCGGCCGAGATCTCGTGGGCGTCAAAGTCGTAGTGGCCCAGGCGCCGCATGCGGATCAGCAGATCGTTGTGGCCGTCGATGACGGGGTGGGCGGCCAGCAGGTCAGCGACGCGGGAGGAAAGGAGAGTAGACATGTCTCGCACCTTACTGGCAAACGCTCGCCCCATCATCCGCCGGAGCGTGGCGCGATTGGCGTTTATGGGTTTTTTGTCCGGCGTGACAACCCCGGCGCGGTCACCGTCGTCTAGGGGGTGAGTTCACGAGTCAAGGAGCGTTCGTGTGACAGGGCCACCGATACCCGAGTTCGACGAGTTCGTGCACGCCCGAGGGGCGGCGTTGGTGCGGGCCGCCTACCTGATGACCGGCGATCAGCATCAGGCGGAGGACCTGGTGCAGTCCGCCCTGGCCCGCACGCTGCGGTCCTGGCGGCGCATCGAGAAGGCCGGCAACGCGGAGGCGTACACCCGAAAGATCATGTACAACCTCCAGGTCACCTGGTGGCGGCGCAAGGCGCGGGAGCGGCGGGCGATGCGCTTCGAGGGCGGCGAGGCGATCGCCGATTCCTCCGAGGACGTGTTGCGGCGCATGGAGTTGAAGAAGGTGCTGGATCGGCTCACCCCGAAGCAGCGGGCCGTGTTGGTGCTGCGGTACTTCGAGGACAAGTCGATCGACGAGACCGCCGAGATCCTGAACTGCAGCGCCGGAACGGTGAAGAGCCAGACGGCGCGCGCGCTTCGGCTGTTGAGGGAACGGGCGCCACAACTGCGTGAACTGAGAGGGGCCTCGACATGAGCGAAGACGTGAGGAGTCAACTGATGGACTTGGCCTCCGAAGCCAAGTACCGGGACATGACGGCGCGGGCGTACCGCGACGCCCACAAGCTGGGTGTGCGGCGAATGGTCGTCGGCGTGGTGGCCGCGGTGGCGCTGCTGGGCGGCGGTGTGGCCACCGCCTCGGCGGTCTGGGCGGGAGGCGGGGTCGACCATCACACGCCGCCGGCGGGCGGTTCCGACTGCGTGAGCCAGACGGAGACCGCGCCCGACGCGACCACGGAGTCGGCCATCCGGGGCGGCGAGACCACCGAGCCGTCGCCCGAGGAGTCGCGGTCCTGCGGGCCCGACGATCCGTCCACCTCGGAGAGCACGAGCTCCGACGACGACAGCAGCAGCTCCGCCCCCGAAAGCAGCGGCGGCTCGTCGTCGAACGAGGGCGGCTCGATGTCGCCATCGGGGGAGTCCTCCTCGATCGAGGTGCCCAGCGGCGGAACCACCGGCACGTCGAGCCGATTACCCGTCGATGAGGGTGCGCCAGCGCTCCACGCGGCGCGCGTCCACGGGCGCGTCCCAGGTGTCGCGGGCGGCCGAGCCGATGTGAAAGGAGGCGATGCCGGCGGCGCGCAGCCCGGGCACGTGCTCGGGGCGCAGGCCGCCGCCCGCCATCAGCAGCGCGTCGTGGGCCCGGCGGAGCAGATTGTCCATACCGGACGATACGCCCGCCGGGCTTCCCGCCGTGAGGATCTGGTCCAGCCGGTCCATGCCGTCCAGCCCCGCGAACGCGGCGTCGTAGTCGCGGACGTGGTCGATGGCGCGGTGGCAGGTCCACGGCAGCCCGCCCGCCGCCGACAGGTACCGCATCGCGTTGACGTCGAGGCCGTTGTCTCCGTCGATGAAACCCAGGACGAAACCGTCGGCGCCCGCCGCGGCGAGCTCGGAGGTCTTGGCGGCCAGGGCGTCCAGGTCGCCGGTGGCGAAGTCGGGGCGAGTGCGCAGCATGACGCGCAGCCGCAGATCGCAGGCGTCGCGGACCTCGGCGACGGTGCGCACCGACGGCGTCAGGCCGTCGGCGTCGATGTCCGACACCAGCTCCAGCCGGTCGGCGCCACCCGCGGCCGCGGCCCGAGCGTCGGTGGCGTTCAGCGCGATGACTTCCAGCAGCGACTCGGACATCGCTTGATCGTCGCAGAGCAAGGTAGCCGGCAAGCCACCACCCGGTAAGGTTCTCGCCCGCGCCACACCCGCCGCGGCGCGGGGTCCGGTCTCGGACGGCGTGATATCCATGGTCGGTCACCGGTTCGCCGGACGGATTCACCCGCCCGGGCAACCGTTGCGCGGCGCGCTCTCATCTATGTCGGTACACCCCGGGCAAGGAGTAACGACGCTATGGAAGCAAACGCCTCATCGGCGCAGTTCGATGAGTTCGTGCGGGCGCGCACCGGATCGCTGCTGCGATCGGCGTACCTGCTCACCGGCGACCAGCATCTGGCAGAGGATCTGGTGCAGTCGGCGCTGGTGCGCACCCACCGCGCGTGGAAGCGCCTGCACGACACGAACAACGCCGAGGCGTACACCCGCAAGACCATGTACCACCTTCAGGTGGCGTGGTGGCGTCGCAAGCGGTTCAAGGAAACATCCGACGACGGCGTTTCGGACGCCGCCGTCTCCATCCCGGACTCCTCGGAGGCCACCGTGCGCAAGATGGTGCTGCGTGACGCGCTGGCTCAGCTGCCGCCGCGGCAGCGCGCCGTCATCGTGCTGCGCTTCTACGAGGATCGGACCGTTCCCGACACCGCCGAGATCCTGAATTGCAGCACCGGAACGGTCAAGAGCCAGACGGCCAAGGCGATCTCCTCCCTGCGAAAGCAGCGTCCCGAATTGGCGCAATTCACTGAAAGGAGCTTCGCATGACGGAGGAACTCCACGACGACCTGACCGACATGGCTGGCAAGGTACTGGACGTCGACATGCGCGACCGAGTGCTGGCGGGCTCTCGGAGACTGGGCAGGCAACGCGCGGTCGCGGCGTGCGCGGCGGCGGTGGTCGCCGCGGCGCTGGCGGTGGTCGGCGCGGTGTCGGTGTACGGGCAGAACCAGGCGATGCCGACCGACCGACCGTTGCCGACGGGCACGGTGGACAAGCTCGAGGGGACGTTCTACAGCGCGATCTACGGGCAGGGGGATGCCGCCAGCGGCGGGCAGCCCGGCGTCAACGATCCGAGCGACCTGCCGTATCGCTGGAAGCCCGGCGACAAGACCATGACGGACATCGGCCTCGACGACCAGGGGATGTTCTATTACTCGGCGGCGCTGTCGCCCGATGGGCAGCGCTTCGCCTACATGACCTCCGACTCCCAGGGCGACCAGTTCAGGGTGATGGACGTCGGCGGCGAGAAGCGCACGGTCCTCACCGACTTCTCGGGCTGGGAGGACGTCTGCTCCACGCCGCAGTGGACCTCCGACGGGGAGCGGGTATTCGTGGATCGCGGTGCGGGCCACGGTGACCAGCGCTTCGGGTTCATCGACCTCAACACCAAGAAGTTCACCCCCTCGGCGCAGCCGCCCGGCTGCGACGTCCGCCTGGCCCGCGTTCACGGGCAGGACGTGATGTTTTCGTTGGTCAACAAGGGGAAGGCGACCGACGTCTACCGCACCACCCCCGACGGGAAGTCCGTCAAGACCGACGTGTCGAAGGTGTTGGGGCGCACGAAGTTGCCCTACGCGAACGCGTTGACGGCGGTGTCGCCCGACGGGCGGTTCGTGTGCGTCAACGCCAGCGGGACCGCGGGTCACCAGGGATTCACTGTGCCGTACAACTTCTGCAACGTGATCGTCGATACCGCCAACGGCGACCTGGTGAAGATCCCGCAGCAGCAGAAGACGGCCAACCAGCAGACGTATGCGCAGGTGCCCGCGTTCGTCTTCGCGATCCCTGGTCGGCTGCTGGTGACGACCGACGGCTCCAAGTACAGCGAGATCGGTCTGTACGACTATCGCGGCAAGAAGCTCGATCGGTACACCGAGGCGCGGCCCAGCTCGGACGGCGATCTCACCTACATCGGCTTCGCCCCGAAGGGCGACTGAACGCGCCGTGGAACCGTTGCCGCGCACCAGGGAGAAGCGGTGCGCGGCAACGGGCCACCGTACAGGCGAGGACGTACGCGGCTGGCGGCCGTAAACGCACTCGACTAACCGGGAGAGCGGCCAAGCCTAAGCCACGGGTACGACACACCAAAACACCGACCCCGTCTCCACAAAGGAGACGAGGCCGGTGTTGTTGCCTGTCAGGCGAAGGGAGACTTCTTAGAAGCCGCCCATGCCGCCCATGTCGGGGGCGCCGGCGGCGGCCGGGGCCTCCTTCTCGGGCTTGTCGGCGACGACGGCCTCGGTGGTCAGGAACAGACCGGCGATCGACGCGGCGTTCTGCAGCGCCGAACGGGTGACCTTGGCCGGGTCGTTGATGCCCGCCTCGAGCATGTCGACGTACTCGCCGGTGGCGGCGTTGAGACCCTGGCCCGCGGGCAGGTTCTTGACGCGCTCGGCGACCACGCCGCCCTCGAGACCGGCGTTGGCGGCGATCTGCTTCAGCGGGGCGGACAGCGCGGCCTTCACCAGCTGCACGCCGGTGGCCTCGTCGCCCTCCAGCTCGATCTTGTCGAAGGCGGTCGCTCCGGCCTGAACCAGGGCGACGCCACCGCCGGGCACGATGCCCTCTTCGACGGCGGCCTTGGCGTTGCGGACGGCGTCCTCGATGCGGTGCTTGCGCTCCTTGAGCTCGACCTCGGTGGCCGCGCCGACCTTGATGACGGCGACGCCGCCGGCGAGCTTGGCCAGGCGCTCCTGGAGCTTCTCGCGGTCGTAGTCGGAGTCGGAGTTGTCGATCTCGGTGCGGATCTGCGCGACGCGGCCGTCGATGGCGGCCTGGTCGCCGGAACCGTCCACAATGGTGGTCTCATCCTTGGTGACGACCACCTTGCGGGCCTGGCCCAGCAGGTCGATGGTGGCGTTCTCCAGCTTCAGGCCCAGCTCCTCGCTGATGACCTGGCCGCCGGTGAGGATCGCGATGTCGCCCAGCATGGCCTTGCGACGGTCGCCGAAGCCCGGGGCCTTGATGGCCACGGACTTGAAGGTGCCGCGCATCTTGTTGACGATCAGGGTGGCCAGGGCCTCGCCCTCCACGTCCTCGGCGATGATCACGAGGGACTTGCCGCCCTGCATGATCTTCTCCAGGGTGGGCAGCAGGTCCTTGACCGCGGAGATCTTGGAGTTGGCGATCAGGATGTACGGGTCGTCCAGGACGGTCTCCATGCGGTCCTGGTCGGTCACGAAGTAACCCGAGATGTATCCCTTGTCGAAGCGCATGCCCTCGGTGAGCTCGAGCTCGAGGCCGAAGGTGTTGGACTCCTCGACGGTGATGACGCCTTCCTTGCCGACCTTGTCCATCGACTCGGCGATGATGTCGCCGACGGTGGGGTCACCGGCGGAGATCGAGGCGGTGGCGGCGATCTGCTCCTTGGACTCGATGTCCTTGGCGAGCTTGCCCAGCTCCTCGATCACGGCGGCCACGGCGGCCTCGATGCCGCGCTTCAGCGCGATCGGGTTGGCGTCGGCGGCGACCGAGCGCAGACCCTCCTTCACCAGCGCCTGCGCCAGAACGGTGGCGGTGGTGGTGCCGTCACCGGCGACGTCGTCGGTCTTCTTGGCGACCTCCTTGACCAGCTCGGCGCCGATCTTCTCGTAGGGGTCTTCCAGCTCGATCTCCTTGGCGACCGAGACACCATCGTTGGTGATGGTGGGGGCGCCCCACTTCTTGTCGAGAACGACGTTGCGGCCCTTGGGACCGAGGGTCACCTTGACGGCGTCGGCGAGGATGTTCATTCCCCGCTCGAGGCCGCGGCGAGCTTCCTCGTCGAAAGCGATGATCTTAGCCATTCGGCTTGTACCCTTCCGGATCAGAAATGTGATTCACGTCTTAGCCGGGCGGGAGGCCCGCGACGACCTGACCTGCGTCGACGTCCCCGGTTGAGCGGGTTCGCCGGCGAGGTCCCACCACCCCGACTTTCTTGGCACTCGCACGGTGAGAGTGCCAATCACAGGTATAGCACTCACAGGGCGAGAGTGCCAAGCCGGGTGGGTGCGAAACGATTACTCTCACAGCAAAACAAGAGGCAGGTGGACACCGGGAGTGGCGTCCACCTGCCTCTTAAGCGCTTGAAGACTCGCGTCACACGAGCTTGACGTTCTCCGCCTGCGGGCCCTTCTGACCCTGCGCGATCTCGAACTCCACGCGCTGACCGTCATCAAGCGAACGGTAGCCGTCCGCCTGAATGGCAGAGAAGTGCACGAAGACGTCGTTGCCTCCGTCGACGGCGATGAAGCCGTAGCCCTTCTCGGCGTTGAACCATTTGACGGTGCCCTGTGCCATGTACTTCCTTCTAACTGTGCGTGCTAATGACCAGCGCGGATGCGCGGCCGTCGATCAAACACCCGCAGACCTGTACTGCTGTTCAGACCGCACTGATCGCGAACCATGACCAGGTTAGGAGGCTACACGAGGGCCGCTATCGGTGGGCTTTCCATGCGGTGTGGCTTACACGTCACGCGGACCCGTTTGAGGGGCGCGGTTCGACGTGGCGGCGGGACTCGATGGCGCGGAAACGGCCCGTTACGAAGGCCCCGTCGACGAGCGAGGCGTTGGCGGCGGGATTGCCGCCCGAGCCGTGGAAATCGGAGAACGCGGAGGTCTGGTTGACGAAGACGCCGCCGGTCAGGTTGCAGGACAAGTGGACCGCGACCTCGCAGGCCACGCCCTCGGCGGCGGTCAGCACCGTCGGGTCGGTGGAGTACACCCCCATCGTCAGGGCGCCCTGCTCGCCGACCACGTCGCGCACCAGGTTGAGGCTCTCGGTGGTGTTGTCGGTGGTGACGAAGAACGAGACGGGTCCGAAGCACTCCGAGCCGTAGGACTTGCGGGCGTCGGCGGTCACCTTGAGCAGCAAGGGAGTCCGCACCCGAGCGTCGGGATAGGACGGATGGTCCAGGGCGCGCGACGCCAGCACCGTCTCGCCGAGGGCGGCGGCGTTGTCGATCCGCTCGGCCACCTGCGGCGTCACGATCGCGCCCAACAGCTCCACGGCCTTGGCGGGGTCGGCGCACAGCTTGTCCACCGCCGCGCAGATGCCCGCGATCACCTCGTCGGCGCTCAGGTGGCCGTCGGGGGTTTCGATGCCCTCGGCGGGAAGGAAGATCGCCTGGGACGTCGTGCACATCTGTCCGCTGTAGAGGCACAGGGTGAACGCGAGATTGCGGCACAGCCCCTTGAAGTCGTCGGTCGAGTCGATGACGATCGTGTTGACGCCAGCCTTCTCGGTGTAGACGGCGGCCTGGCGGGCGTTGTCCTCCAGCCAGTTGCCGAAGTAGCTCGAGCCGGTGAAGTCCACCACCTTCACCTTCGGGTGGCAGGCCAGCTCGGCGGCGATGCGGTCCTCGGGCGCCTCGGCGGCCAGCGTCACCAGGTTGGGGTCGAAGCCCGCGCCGGCCAGCACCTCGCGGGCGTAGCGCACGGTCAGCGCCAGCGGCAGCACCGCGCCCGGGTGGGGCTTGACGATGACGGGGTTGCCCGTGACCAACGAGGCGAACAGGCCGGGGTAGGAGTTCCAGGTGGGGAAGGTGTTGCAGCCGATCACCAGGCCGACGCCGCGCGGCGCCACGATGTAGCGCTTCTCCATGGCCAGCACCTGGCCCTTGCCCGCGGGCTTCTCCCAGTAGGCGACCGCGGGGGTGCGGGTCTGCTCGAAGTAGCCGTACGCCACCGCCTCCAGGCCGCGGTCCAGGGCGTGCGGCCCGCCCGCCTGGAATGCCATGACGAAGGGCTGCCCCGTGGTGAAGTGCACGGCGTTGGCCATGGTGAACACGTGCTCGTGGATGTGTTGCAGGATCTCGATGCACACCGCCGCCCGCGTGGCGGGATCGGTGCCGCGCCAGGCGGGCCAGGCCGCCGTGGCGGCCTCGATCAGGGCCTCGGGTCGTGCCCGCGGGTACTCCACGTCCAGGCGAGTCCCGAATGGACTCTTCTCGGTGGCGAGGTACTCGTGGTCGCCCGGCTGGTCGATGACGAAGCGCTCCCCCAGCGACAGCTCGAAGTCGGCCTTGCCGTCGGCGGCGGCGTTCTCGCCGTAGACCCGCGGGCTGGGGGACTCGGGGTAGATCGAGAAGTAGCCGCGCCCCGCGATAGCCGCCAGGGCGCGGTCCAGGGTGTCGCGATGCTTGGTGAGCAGAGGATGCGTCATGACTTTCATGATGCCCGATACGACGGCCCCTCGTCACCGTCGCCGAACGCTGCGGCGGGAGTTGTCGCGCGGCCGGTCAGATCTTGCGTTGCAGTTCCAGTTGGCGATCCATTTCCACGAAACCCATCCGCTCGTTAATCGCGACCATGTGGGTGTTGACCTCGGCGTTGGCGGTGATGATCCAGCGGACCGACGGCAGCTCGCGGCGCAGCAGGCGGTGGTTCTCGATCTTCACGATGGTGCCCAGGCGGTGTCCACGATGGTCGGGATGGACCAGGGTGATCCACTGGTAGCCGTATTCGGGGGTGTCGGGGAACACCGCCACCACCGCGTGTCCGACCAGGTCGCCGGTGGGTCGGTGCCGCACGTAGGTGCTGGCGAAGACGCGGCCGATCTTGGCCTCGTAGGCGTCCTTGGCGCGGGTGCGCTCGGGGGTGATCTCCTGCTCTTCCACGTCGAGGCCGCCGAGGGGGACGTCGGAGACCAGGCGGCTTTCCAGGGCGGCCACGCCCTCGATGAATTCCTCGGGGGTGGGGCCGATCCACTGCAGCACCTCGTAGTCGGTGGCGTGGGGGCGGGCGTCGTCCAGCAGCTCGGTCTCGATCTTTCCCTCGATGGAGACCAGGGAGAGCTTGCGGGAGCGTTCGGTGTGGACGATGTCGAAACCCTTGGCGCGGGCGAATTCTCGGCCGTCGACGGGGCGGAAGGGGCCGCCGGGCAGGGTCTCGGAGGTGTGGGAGGTCTGGGTGGTGCGGCCCTCGGCGCGGGCGCGGTCGGTGACGTGATCCAGCAGGGCCGAGCCGATGCCGCGGCGGCGGTACTCGGGGTGGACCTGGATGTAGGTGAAGGCGAGGTGGTGGTTGTCGTGCCGCGAGGCCCCCAGACCGCCCGCACCGACGACGCGTCCGTCGACGCGGGCGGCATAGCGCTCCTCGCGTTCCTCGGGGTGGTCCCCCGCGATCTCGGCCTCGAAGACGACGCGGCTCGGGGGCGGCGTGTCCGGGCGGTCGGTGCGGTGGTTGAGCTGGAGCAGATTCCAGGTCTCTTCGACCGCTGCTGAGTCGTCAATGGTCAGACGGGAGATGTCCACAGTGCCCTCCAGGGTGAGACAAGTCGATTCCGCGTTGTGACGTCATTATGACATCATTGTGAGCCCCTCGCAAGGAGCCTTGAGGACGATGTGACATCACCTGTTGGTACCCCAAGGCGAGTTCCCGCCGACCTTCCCCACGGAGATCACGAATTCCGTGAGTCGGTCGGCGGGATATAACCCGAAAAGGAGTAAGGTCAGTGTGACGTCTTCGTAACGTCAAGTTGGTACTCGTACAGGTAGTCCACGGGCTTGAAGCCCATGGCCTCGTTGATGGCGATCATGTGGTCGTTGACGGCGGCGTTGTCGGTGTCGATCCAGCGCACCCTCGGGCGCTCGCGGCGCAGCAGGCGCCAGTTCTCCAGCTTCACCCGCAGACCAAGCTTGTGTCCGCGATGCTCGGGGGACACCAGCGTCATCCACTGGTGCGCGTGGGTGCCGGGCTCGGTGGGTACGCCGATCACCGTGATGGCGACCAGGTCCTCCGATCCCTTGAGGCGCGCCACAACCCCGCAGGTGAACAGGCCCGCCGCCACGGCACGGTCCCGGCGGTCGCGCTCCCGCTCGGCGTCGATCTTCTCGGCCTCGAGGTCCAGGTCGCCCAGCGGCGCCTCGTCGAGGAAGGTGCTGTTGAGCGCCGCCATCGGCGCCAGCAGCTCGTCAGGTGACGTCCCGCTCCAGGCGACCGTCTCGTAGTCGGCGGACTTGGCAAGGGTTTCGGCGTGCAACGTGTCGATCGTCGCGGCGTCCAGGGCCTCGACGTCGGCGCGGCGGTCGATGGACTTCAGCGCCAGGTCGAAGCCGAAGCTCTCCAGGAAGTGCCGCCCCGCCTCGTCCCGCTTCGGGACGTCGGGCCAGTCGCCCGTGACGCAGGCGTCCATGCACAGGCTGCGGCGGTCGTCGGCGCGGGCCGCGGCGATCGCGTGCTCCATCAGCGCGCCGCCGATGCCGCGGCGGCGATGCTCGGGAAGCACCTCGATGCCACCCCAGGCCGCGTGCAGGTTGTCGGTCTGGGGGAACTCCAGATCGGACAGCCCGACGACGCGTCCATCCACTATGGCGGCGGCACGCTCGTGGCGGTGGTTGTGGTCGTGCTCGCGCAGCCGCGCCCGAAACGCCACGCCGCATGGGGCGGCCTGGTCGGGGGTGTCGGCGGCGTTGACGGCCTTGCGCAGGGCCAGCACCTCGGCGACCTCGGCGTCGTCGTCGACGTTGAGCGGTCGGATCTCGATGTTCATGTGTCTACTTCCCCAGCTTCTTCTGCAGGCCGTTCCAGCGCTCCCGAATCCGATAGCCGACGGCCTCGTTGATGGCGACCATGTGGTCGTTGACCTCGGAATTCCAGGTGTGCACCCGACGCATCATCGGGCGGTACCGCAGCACGTGACGGTGGTTTTCGATCTTCAGGATGGTGCCCAGGCGGTGTCCGCGATGGTCGGGATCGACCAGCGTGATCGACTGCCAGCAGTCGAACTCCTCGCCGGGGTTGACGGCGATCTCGGTCCACGCCACGAGGCGTCCGCTGCCGACGTGCTTGACGGCGGTGGACACCCGCAGCTGCCCGCGGGTGATGTACTCGTTCTCGCGGTTGTGGACCCGATCGACGTCGACCTTCTGCGGCTCGATGTCGAGGTCCTGTGTGGGCGCGTCCAGCAGCAGCCGACCATCCAAATAGGCCACGTCCTCGACGTGCTCGGAGGGCGTGCGGTCGGTCCACTGCACCAGCGCGTAGCCGTCGGCCCTCGCCCAGGCGTCCGCCAGCGTCCCGTCCAGGTTCGACTGGTCGATCTCGCCCAGGTCGGCGGTGCGGCGGATGTCGGCGCCCGCCTTGGCATAGCCGCGCGCGGTCGCGAAGCGGTAGCCGGCGGACTCGCCCCCGTCGGGGCCCTCGGCGTTGAAGGCCACCAGGGTGGTGCGGCCGTACTCCGCGGCGCGCCGCTCCACCTCGGTCAGCAGAGCCGATCCGATTCCCCGGCCCCGGAACTCGGGGTCGACGTCCAGCTCGAGCTCGACCATGTGGGTGTTGTCCAACAGCGGCATGTTCATCTCGGCCGCCGCCACGACCCGGCCGTCGCGCTTGGCCAGCACGTGCTCGACCCGCTCGGTCGCGCGGTGCCGCACCAGGCCGATGATCCGCGTCGACTTGACGGACGGCGGGAACCCCGGGACGCTCGCCAGCGTCGAGCGACGCACGACGCCGAGCCAGGCGTCTACTTCGGCCTGGTTCAACGGATCGAGGACGGTGAATTCGATGTCCATGTCGCTCAGTGTGAGGGACGCACGCGGAGAGGGAAACCGAATTTCTTAAGATGACTTGGCAATCGATGTCCATCGAACCGTTGGGGAGCCCCATGGCGAACGTGTTGGTGATCGGCGCCGGTATCGGTGGACTCAGTGCCGCGTTGAGCCTGCACGCCGCGGGCATCGAGTGCGCCGTGGTGGACAGGGTTCCCGAGCTGACGCCCGCGGGGGTCGGGATCAACCTGCAACCCGCCGCGGTGCGGGAGCTCACCGAGCTGGGTTTGGGGGACGAGCTGGCGCGGCTCGGCGTCGCGACGGCGGAGTTCGTCCACTACGACAGGTTCGGAAACCGCATCTGGGGCGAGCCGCGCGGGATCGCCGCGGGGTACCGCTGGCCGCAGTACTCGATCCACCGCGGCCAGCTGCAGATGATGTTGCTGCGCACCGTGAGGCGGCGGCTGGGTTCCGACGCGGTGGCCACGGGGATCGGGTTCGAGTCCTGCGAGCAGGACGGCAATCGGGTGCGGGTGCGGTTGGTGGAGCGCGCCGACGGAGCGGAGACGCGGATCGACGCCGCCGCGGTGATCGGGGCCGATGGACTGTACTCGGCGGTGCGGGCGCAGTTGCATCCCGACGAGGGGGCGCCGATCGGCAACGGGATTCGGATGTGGCGCGGCGTCAACGTTCAAAAGCCGTACCGCTCGGAAGCGTCCATGGTGGTCGCGGGACGCAACTCGGCGGCCAAGTTCGTGGCCTACCCGATCGCGCCCACCGTCGACGGCCTCACCACGATCAACTGGGTCGCGGAGGTGCGGCTGCCCGACGACGGCAGGGTCGCCGACTGGACGGCCCGCGGCGAGCTGTCCGATGTGCTTCCCCACTACGCCGACTGGGACTTCGGTTGGCTGGACGTCCCAGGGCTGATCGCGGCCAGCGACCCGATCCTGGAGTACCCGATGGTCGATCGGGATCCCTTGCCGCACTGGGGGAACGGTCGGGTCACGCTGCTTGGCGACGCGGCTCACCCGATGTACCCGATCGGCTCCAACGGCGGGTCTCAGGCCATTTTGGACGCCCGCGTGCTGGCGCATCGGCTGGCGACCGAACCGAACGTCGAGACCGCCCTGTCGGCGTACGAGGCCGAGCGGCGGGAGGCCACCACGGCCATCGTGCTGGCCAATCGCGGGATGGGCCCCGAGTCGGTGCTGCGCACCGTCGCCGAGCGCGCGCCACAGGGCTTCTCGGACATCGCCGATATCCTGTCGGCCGAGGAATTGGCGGGGATCGAGGACGCGTACCTGCGCACCACGGGAATCGACGTCGAGCGGTTGAACGCTCGTCCATCGTGGAGTGTTCCGCGCCCGAGCTGACAGAAGCCGCGCACGAAGGTGGGGGTCGCGCGGCGAAGCCGCCAAAGGAATTCGTTCGACCCTTGTGGGCGCAGCGAAGCTGCGCGCACAAAGGTGGGGGTCGCGCGGCGAAGCCGCTAAAGGAATTCGGACGGCCTATGAGGCACGGCGAAGCCGCGCATAGAGGTGGGGGTCGGACGCACCCCTCAGACGTCCGACCCCCTATATGCACGATGCCCCGTCGCCACCCCTCGACCGACAGGGCATCGGCCGTATTCGTCAGAACTGCTCGCTAGAACGCGAGTGACCTCAGCTTCTTTGCTGTTTGTCGTTGTTGTTCCGACGTCATATTCAACGATGCGGCAGAAGGGGAGTTACGCCCCATTTCAAAAAAGTTCCGAAGCGCCCATTGTGGGCATCAGGCGGCGGGGGTGGCGACGTTCCCGCGGACCCAGTCGACAATGGACTGTGTGGTGGCGCCGGGGGTGAAGATCTTCGCCACGCCGATGCTCTCGAGCTGCGGAATGTCGGAGTCGGGGATGATGCCACCGCCGAAGACGACGATGTCCGACGCGCCCCGCTCGGCCAGCAGCTCGGTCACCTTCTTGAACAACGTCATGTGGGCGCCCGACAGGACGCTGAGACCCACGGCGTGGGCGTCCTCGGCGATGGCCGCGGCCACGATCTGTTCGGGGGTCTGGTGGAGGCCCGTGTAGATGACCTCCATGCCCGCGTCGCGCAGGGCTCGGGCGACCACCTTGGCCCCTCGGTCATGACCGTCGAGGCCGGGCTTGGCCACGATGACGCGAATCCGCGTGTCCATACGTGTCGTCCTTTGCGCCGAAGAGTAGGTGTGCGCAGCCGAGCTTATCCAACCTTAAGTTTTCGGCGCGTGGGACGTCATCTAATGGTGATGCCCGCGGCGCGCAGCTCGGCTCGCATCAGCGCGGCCAGGCGGGAGCTGGAGTCGGCGCGCTCGTGGCGGTAGTCCTCGATGACCTCCGCGCGGGACTGCCCGTCGCTGGCGTCGTTGAGGCTGGAGGGCACCGCCAGCAGCTCGGGGTGGGCGATCAGGTGCGCGGCGTAGTCCTTGGCCAGCTGCTCCAGGCGCGGGTCGTCGGGATCCCAGGAGCTGGCGTCCCAGCTGCGCCTGAGCAGCTCGACGTACGCGAGGTCCTTCAGGGAAGCCTCGACGTCGGCCAGGTAGCCGTCGAAGTCGGGGATCACGGCCTTGGCCAGGACGAGGCCCTCGTGGGCGGCGGCCAGGTAGTCGGGCGGGAAGTCGAGCTCGGCGGCGCGGTCCAGGATCGCGATGGCGCGATCGGGAAGCAGCAGGCGATTGCCCGACGCCAGGCGGTCCAGCATCTCGCGCCGCGACGCCAGTTCGGCGATCCGCTCGGCGAGCCGGGCCTTGACGTCGGCGACGTCGGCGGCGAACCGCTCGGGGTCGGCGTCCAGCAGGTCGCCGATCTCGGCCAGCGGCACGCCCGCCTCGGCGAGGGTGCGCACCTGCACCAGCCGCAGCAGCTCCGCCGACCCGTAACGCCGATAGCCCGAGGAGTCGCGGTCGGGCTCGGCGACCAGGCCGAGGCGGTGGTAGTGCCGCACCGTCTTGACCGTCACGCCCGCGAACGCCGCCGCCTGGCTGATCGTCACGCCACCCGCCACGCAGGCCACCTCACACTCGGTCGCTCAGGCCAGGCGCCGCAGGAGTTCGGCTACGTCGGCCTCGTACTCGTACCACGCTACGTCGTTGCGGAAACCCAGCTCGACGTCGGCGTGCTCGTGGGGGTCGCCCTCCTGCGCCGTCCAGGTCTGGACGTCCAGCAGCCGGGGCTCGGCGTCGGCGAGCTCGCACAGCAGGCGCGCCTTCATGGCCAGGCCGAGACCGTAGCCGCGGTGGGTGGGGGCCACCACGGTGTCGTACTGGTCGCCGCGGGTGGGCCGCTGGGCGGCCACCACCAGCTCGGTGAGCCCCACGACGGCCTCGCCGGGCTCCGACAGCGCCACCACCAGGTGGGTGCGCATCCCGCGGTTGGCCAGTGTGGACAGGCTCTCGCGGAGCCGGACGGCGTCGGCCGAGCCGCGCCAGGCGGTCGAGTCGCCGTCGCCGTCCACCTTGAGATGGGCCTTTGTGGACGCGTAGCGGGGCAGCAGGCCCTCGGGCAGCCCGCCGGTGAAGTACTCCAGGCGGTAGCCGGCGGCCAGCCGCCCGGAGATGTCGCGCACGCGGGGCCAGTCGACCTCGGACATCGCCAGCAGGTTGCGGTTCTCCACCACGGCGCGCTTGAAGCCGAGCCGGTCGTAGAAACCGACGGCGGGGGTGGTGGCGATGACCTCCACCCCAACGGTTTCGCGGCCCTCGTCGGCGGCCCGCCGCACCACCGTCTCCAGCAGCTCCAGCCCGATGCCGCGGCCGCGCTCGCTGGGCCGCACGAAGATCTCGAAGATCGCGGTGTCGTCGAATTCGCCGCCGAACAGCAGCAGGTTGGCGTGGCCGGTGATCGTCCCGTCGGCGTCGCGGGCGGCGAAGGCGAGGCGGCGCTCGCCCGGCAGCGTCACCGACAGGTACTCGCGCATTCGATCGCCGTGCCAGCGGGGCTCGCCCGGCATGTCGGCGTCCACCATGGCGTTGAGGACGTCGCGCCACTGCTCCATGTCCCGGGCGGAGGCGGTACTCGGATCGAACGCGGTCACCGGCATGTTCAACCTCCTCGGGGGCAAGCGGATGTCACATCAGGCGGTCTTGCTCGCCTTTCCGTACGCGTCGGCGTTGTCGTAGACGTTACGGACGTAGGAATCCTTGTGGTTGTACGAGAAGATCGCGGAATACCAGCCCTCGGCCGTGGTGAGGTCGCGTCCATCCGCACACAGATAGTATCCGGCAGCCACGGCGGCGTCGTCAATATCGTTGGGGTCGGCGGTTCCGTCTCCGTCGCCGTCCACCTGCCAACGCTCCCATGTGGTCGGAATGAACTGCAGCGGCCCGATGGCGCGGTCGTACTTGGTGTCCCCGTCGAACTGGCCGGCGTCGGTGTCCTTGATCAGCTTGTTGTCGTGGGTGCCGTCCAGCGCCGGGCCCCGGATCGCCTTGACGGGGATGCCGTCGTCGCCCAGGTGAGTGCCGCCGGTGGAGCCGTGGTGGCTCTCGACGGCGCCGAGGCCGGCCAGGGTGGTCCACGACAGGTGGCAGCCCGGCTTGGCGTCGCTGAGCAGCAGCTCGGCGTTGCCGTAGGCCATCAGGGCGCGGGTGGGGACGTCGACCCTGGTCAGCGACTTCGCCCAGTCGCGCATCGCCTCCAGCCCGCCCTTGCCGTTGTCCGAAGGGGACGATGAGGAGTCCGAGCCGTCGCCCTCGCCGGGCACGGGGACGTCGGGGATGCCGGGCGGGGCGTCCAGACCGGGCGGCAGCGCCAGGGGCTCGTCGCTCTCCTTGGCGGCCGGGGTGGAGTCGTCGGAATCTCCGTAACCCCAATTCGGCCCCAGATTCGGCACCGCGTACACCGCCAGACCCAGGGCGCCGGCGACCACGGCGACGGTGAGGGTCGCCTGGGTGACCATGCGTCCGGAGGGACGGCGCACCCTGCGCCATTGACGTTTCAGTCCCTTGAGGACACGCCGGGGGAATCGGGGGTTGCTTTGCAGCACGTTGGCGAGTATCTCTCAATACTCGCCGTAACGCCACCCCTCACGACGGCAGATGACGGACACTCGTGTCCGACTCGCTCGCGTGGCGATAACTATTTGTAATCAGGTCGCAACCGTACGATGGGGTAGATCGTTTCGCCTGGCGAGCCCCTTTATGTGCTTGGTTAGGGCACCGCGTTGCGTTGCTCGGCCGGCGCACCGCGCGCTAAAACGGGGGCACCCGTTAACACCATGTCACGCGCACCGCCGCGTCACCACCGGCGCGGCGGTCGCCCTGCCCACGGGGGAAGAGGAGGTATTTAAGGTGGGCACCACTTTGAGGCCAGGCGTTCTTCCCAGCGGTCTGGTCACTTTTCTATTCACCGACATCGAGGGATCGACTCGTTTGGCTCACACTCTGGGAGACGGATACCGGAGGGTGCTGCACGAACACCGTCGGCTCCTGCGAGAGGTCTTCACCGCGTACACCGGAACGGAATTGCTCACCGAGGGCGATTCCTTTTTTGTCGCCTTCTCGACGGCGGCGGGCGCGGTGCGCGCGGCCCTTGATGTCCAGCACGCCATGAACGCGTACGCGTGGCCCACCGATCCACGGTGGAGCGCGCCGGCGCGTCCGAAGATACGCATTGGCATCCATACCGCTTGGGCCACACCGGATTCGCAGGGATATGCCACCTCGGCGGTTCACCGCGCCGCGCGGGTGTGCGCGGCGGCCCACGGCGACCAGATCCTCTGTTCACAATCCACACTCGACGCCGCGGGCGGCTCCCCTGAGGAGGCCGACGTGGCCGATCTCGGTCTGTTCCAGCTGCGCGGCTTCGACGACACCGAACGGCTGCACCAGATCACCGGCCGCGGGCTGCCCGAGACCTTTCCGGCCCCGGCCACCGCGGCCCGCCACGACAACGTTCCCGCCGACCCCGACGAGTTCATCGGGCGCGGCGCCGAGCTGATCCAGCTGGCCCGCCTGGTCGACGGTCACCGGCTCACCAGCGTCACCGCCCTTCCCCGGACCGGCAAGACCCGGCTGGTGTGCCACCTGGCCAGCCGGCTGGCCGCCGGCTACCGTGACGGCGTCTGGTACGCCGCGCTGACGGCCGCCGACGACCTGGGCACGACGCTGACCCGGGCGGTCGGCCTGCGCGGCGACCCCTTCAGATCCATGATGGACACCGTGGTGGAGGGCCTGCGCCACAAGGACTGCCTGGTGGTGCTGGACGGCACCGCGGCCGAGCATGTCGGCGGCGTCACCCGGCTGCTGGCCGAGTGCCCCCGGCTCAGCGTGCTGTCGGCCTCGGCGCGCCCGCTGGGCCTGCCGGGCGAGGTGAAGTGGGCGCTGCCGACCATGAAGGTGGCCGACGCGGCGGTGCTGCTGCGGCGCCGCGCCGCCGAGGCCGACGGCGGCGTCGATCCCGGCGACTGCGAGGCCCTGGCGGGCGCCGTGGACGGCTTCCCGCCCGCGATCGACATCCTCGCCCGCGCCGTGCCGCTTTACGGCCTCACGGGGCTGCTGAGGCGGCTGCGCCACGACCCGCTGGCGATCCTCGACGCCAAGCGGGAGCTGTCGCTGGCGCTGGACGCCGCGTGCCACGGTCTGGCGCCCCGGGCCGCGCAACTGTTGCGCGCCATGGCCGCCCTGCCCGAGCCCGCCGGGGTCGACGACGTGGAGCGGCTGTGCGGCGGCTCGGGCGAGGCGCTGGCGGCGCTCATCGAACTGGTCGACTCATCCCTGGTGGACATCCAGCGCACCGAGCGGGGGGCCCTCTACCGGCTCCCCGCCCCGGTGCGCTGGTACGCCGACGCCGGGCGACGGGCGGCGGGCCAGGCGGCACCCGCCCTGCCGTCCCGGCTGTCGCGGCTGCCGTTGCCGCGGTTGAGTTGGGCGCGAACGATTTCGGCTTAGAGCTCCTGGATTATTGGCGTTCGATCAGTGAGGGGCCGCGAGGTGGATGAGTGGCAAGGCGGAGGTGCTGTCGCATACCGGTGTTGTATGCGGCAGTGCCGACAACGCCGCCAATCGCCGCCTCGCGGTTCCGAACCGGACAGTTAATGATTCAGGAGCTCTTAGGACGGTTTCGCGACGGCGGGTTTACTCTCCTGCCAGACGCGGTTGAGGGCGGTGACGGCGACCTGGAGCTTCGGGTCGGCGTCGCCGCCCCAGCTGTATTCCTCGGCGTCGCCCGTGGCGGGGCGCACCGCGATCAGGTGGGTGGCGTCGGCCAGGGAGCAGTCGTCCACCTTGCCCGACACGGCGTAGATCGCGTACCACCCGGTGGCGTCGATGCCGTCGCGGCGCGAGGCGTCCCTCCATTTCAGGGTGTATCCCTTGCCGTCGTGGCTGAGCGAGGAGACCTTGGGCGCCTTGGGGGCCTTGCCCCCCAGGTGTTTCGGCGCGGGCACCAGCGCGGGGCGGGTGTAGTGCTCGTCGCGCAGCAGGGTCATGGCGTCCAGTTTGTCCTGACGCACCGAGGTGGCCGAGAAGTAGATGTTGCCGTCGATCTCGGGGTGGGTGCGGTCCAGGGTGAGGTGGTTGAGCAGCTCCTTGGGGTCGCCCTTCCACTCGGGGGAGGCGGTGTCGACGTCGACCTTGTAGGTGGCCTCGCCGACGAAGAGCTGACAGTCCACACCGGAGCACACGTCGTCCCACCACTGGGTGAGCACCTTGTAGGACGCGGCCTTCAGGGTCATCGCCCAGTAGATCTGCGGCGCGATGTAGTCGATCCAGCCCTTGCGCACCCACTTGCGGGTGTCGGCGTACAGCGAGGAGTAGGTCTCGGCGCCCGCGGTGGTGTCGGAGCCCAGCGGGTCGTTGGACTTGTTGCGCCACACGCCGAATGGGCTGATGCCGAAGCGCACCCAGGGCTTGGACTTCTTGATGCGCTTGCCGAGGCCCCTGATCAGCTGGTCGGTGTTGTCGCGGCGCCAGTCGGCGATGTCGGTGAAGTCGCCGCCGTACTTCTTGAAGGTGTCGGCGTCGTCGAACTGCTCGGTGCCGACCGGGTACGGGTAGAAGTAGTCGTCGAAGTGAATCGCGTCGATGTCGTACTTGTCGACGGCCTCCATCATCGCCTCGATGACGAACTCGCGGACCTCGGGAATGCCCGGGTTGTAGTAGAGCTGTCCGTCCTTTTTGGGGTACGCCACCACCCAGTCGGGGTGTTTGCGGGCGGGGTGGTCGGCCGACAGCTTGGACGGATCGGTGCCGACGTCCCCGGTGGACTCCTTCATGCTGATGCGGTACGGGTTGAGCCAGGCGTGGAACTCCAGGCCCGCGGCGTGGGTGGCGTCCACGGCGAAGGCCAGCGGGTCGTAGCCCGGGTCCTTGCCCTGGGTGCCGGTGATCCAGCGCGACCACGGCTCGTGCTTGGACGGCCAGAAGGCGTCGGCGGTGGGGCGGATCTGGGTGACCACCGCGTTGAGGCGGTATTCGTTGGCCTCGTCCAGGAAGCGCTGGTACTCGGCCTTTTGGGTGTCGACGTCGAGGCCCGGCTTGGACGGCCAGTCCACGTTGGCGGTGGTGGCGATCCAGGAGGCGCGGAACTGCCGCTTCGGCTTGGCCGGGTCGGTGTCGCAGTGTCCCTTGTCGGACGCCGTATCGGCGAAGGCGATCGATCCGGTCCACGCCGCGGCGCCGGTGGCGGCCACCGCTCCGGCCGCGCCCAGCACCCCGCGCCGGGTCAGCGCGGGCACACGGAAGTCGGGCATCTGCGGGCTCCTGTCGTCAGGTGCGGAATTGCCAGTCGACGAAGAAGCATCGCAGATCCCGCACGGTTGCGAAAGCCCCGGGAGATAACGCGTCCATAAACGCGCTTCACGCCTTCTTGACGATGATCCGTCCGATGATCCACAGGATGGCGGCCTGGACGAGGCCGAAGCCGACGTACATGAGACTGGCAGCGAGGCCGGTGAGCGGGATGGCCATGCCGATCGCCGACAGCGGCAGGGTGACGGCGATCAGATAGACCCCGGCGAAGTTCGCGTCGGGACCCGTGTTGACCAACACCTCGACGAGTATCGCGGTGGCCACGACGACCACGAAATAGGCGATCGCGATCCATTGAACGATTTTTCCGAACTTGTACATGTCTTCGATTCCCATCCCCGGCGGCGATCTAGGGTGTGCGCCGCCCTGTCCGCGTAAGTCTACTGTGTCACATCTTTATCGAATGTGGACAAAATGCGCGAAGCGCGTCGTACCTGAGGATCGCGTTGCCGCACGTACGGACCGAACGCGTCGGACAAATGTCTTATGGCGCGGCGTCGATCGCTGATGTAATGTTTCAACACCACAACTTGTAGGGTCTACAGTGAAACGCCTGGAGGTGTTGTGGTGACAAGGTTCCACGCGTGTGCCGCCGTGCTCGCCGTCGCCGTCGCGACGCTCGCTGGCGCCGCCGGCGCCAGCGGCGCGGGCTCCCGCCCCACTCCCTCCCTGCGGGTCTACACCGTGAACATGGAAAACCTCCTCACCGAGAAGGCGCAATGCCCCGGGGACTGGCACAACCTGGCGAAATACATCGCCGACCGCCCGAAACCCGACATCGTCTTCCTACAGGAGATCGGCGGCAAGACCCAGCTGCGGGAATTCGTCGCGCGCCTCAACCGCGCCACCCGGGGGAACGACTTCGTGGGGATGGCCGCGCCGGGCACCGCCAACACCCACGAGCGGACCTGCACGGCGCAAAAGAGCCACCAGCTCAACGCGATCGTGTGGAAGCGCGACGAGCTGGCGTACCTGCCCGGCTCGCTGAAGAGCTGGCAGTCCCTGCACGAGAAGCACCACCACTGCGTGCGCACCAAGCACTCGGGCACCCGCGACCTCAAGGCGATCTTCTCCGTGAAGGGCCAGGGGACCGTCACCGCGGCGTCCCTGCACTGGTCGACGCCGTACGCCGGGGGCCGCCCGTGCGCCGCCGCCAACGCCCGCGACGTCGACCGGCAGCTCAGCGCCGGCGACTACGGCGGCACCGGTCTCCAGATCGCCGCCGGGGACCTCAACATCTCGGCCTGGACCCGCGCCCACCAGCACCGGGCGTGGTACCAGTTCCTGACCCGGGCCCACTTCGCCGACGCCGGCGAGCGGGCCGCCGCCTGGACCCACGTCGCCAAGCACGGCGCCGGGCACAAGCGGCGGATCGACTTCGTGTGGGCCCGGCACGGCGCCGGGGACCCGGCGCGGTTCGTCGGCGCCGTCACCGTGGGGTTCAAGGAGGTGGCGAAGCTGGACAGGCGCCCGTGGACCGAGCGTCACTGCTTCACCTACCCCAAGGATCACCAGCTGGGATGCGACTACTCCGAGCACCGCGCGGTCTCCACGGAAGTGCGGTAGGACGGCCGGGAGGGGAGCCGTCCTACCGCGGGGCCCCGCCGCGGTAGGCGAACGATAAGATCACGGGCCGTTCGAGAGGGGCAGCGCATGATCGAGATCCTCAACCCCGGCGAGGTGTCGCGGGCGAGGCGGACCGGGGCCCTGGTCGCCGAGATCCTGCGCGCGATGCGGGACCGCGCCGAGGTCGGCACGAACCTGCTGGACATCGACCGGTGGACCCGCGAGATGATCGCCGACGCGGGCGCCGAGTCCTGTTACGTCGACTACGCCCCGCCGTTCGGGCGCGGGCCCTTCGGGCACTACATCTGCACGTCCGTCAACGACGCCGTGCTGCACGGCCTGCCCCACGACTACGCGCTCGCCGACGGCGACCTGCTGTCGCTGGACCTGGCCGTGCTGAAGGACGGCATCGCCGCCGACTCCGCGATCAGCTTCGTGGTGGGCAAGGCGCGTTCGGGCGCCGACACCGCGATGATCGCCGCCACCCGTGAGGCCCTGGCGGCGGGGATCGCCGCCGCCCGCCCCGGGGCCCGCATCGGCGACCTCTCGCACGCGATCGGCACCGTCCTGGAAAAGGCCGGGTACGAGGTCAACACCGAGTTCGGCGGGCACGGCATCGGCTCGACCATGCACCAGGACCCGCACGTGTCCAACATCGGCAAGCCGGGACGCGGATATAAGCTGCGGCCGGGGCTGCTGTTGGCGCTGGAGCCGTGGGTCATGGCCGACACCGCGAAGCTGGTCACCGACGCCGACGGGTGGACGCTGCGCAGCGCGACCGGCAGCCGCACCGCGCACTCCGAACACACCATCGCCATCACCGACGACGGCGCGGAGATCCTGACGCTGCCGAACTAGTCGAACGGCACCCAGGTGTCGCTCGACAGCTTGTCGAGATCGCTGGCCTTCATGCCCGAGCCCGACACCGTCCACAAGGTATCGCCGATGACGAGGGACCGCGAGATGCCGATGCCGTCGTTGGAACCCTTGTGGGTGACCGTGGCGCGGTACTTCACGCTGTCGGACTTGACGGTCAGCAGCAGCGCGCCGTCGCGCCCGTTGCCGTCGGCCATCGGGACCACCAGCAGGTCGCGCTTCGCCCAGTAGGTGAAGGCGTGCGGGTCGGACGCGGCCTGCGAGTACGAGTAGCGGGAGTCGGCGTGGTACTCGTCCTCGCGCTTGGGGTGGGCGCGGTCGTGCACGTCGAACAGCGAGACCTGCGCGCCCGTGGTGGCCCCCGAGGAGTCGCCCGCCTGGCCCACTCCGATCAGGCGGTCGGCGCTCATCGGGTGCAGGTACGACGAGAAGCCGTTCATCTTCAGCTTCCCCGTCTGCTTGGGGTGCTTGGGATCGGAGAGGTCGAGGACGAACAGGGGGTCGGTCTGGCGGTAGGTGACCACGTAGCCGGTGTCGTCGACGAAACGCACCGCCTGGATGGTCTCGTCGGCCCCGAGACCGCCGAGCTTGCCGACCCGTTTCATGTCGTCGGCACCCACGGCGAGTTCGTAGACGGTGCTGGACGAGGACGCCGAGGAGTCGGAGGTGGTCTGCGGGGACGTGGTGGTGGCCACGCGCAGGTGTCCGTCCCATTCGGACATCGAGTACTGGTTGAGCAGGTAGCCGGGGACCTTCGCGGAGCCCGCGAAGCTCGGCGCACCGTCATCCTTTATGGAGAATCGGTACAGCTCGGTGCGGGCGGGGGCGGGGCGCCGCCAGTCGCCCGTGGCGAAGTCGCGGCGATCGTTGGCCACGTACAGGGAATCGGCGCTGCCATACACCGTGGAGCCGTCGGCCTCGATGGACACGGGGTCGCCGTCGCCGAGCTTGGAGTCGGAGCCGAACGTCAACACCGACAGGGTGGAGGTGCCCGAGTAGTCGGAGGGGCGGGCCATCGAGCGGCAGCCGATCTGGCCCGTCTTGCCGTCGGAGATGTAGCGCGGCATCCAGTCGGAGATCTCCGAGTCGTCGATGGCCTCCCTCACCGTGTCGTCGCTGATCGCGCCCGACTGCGGGATCTCGAAGTGCGGGCTGGAGCGCACCACCACGCGGTTCACGCCGTCGACGGCGCGGGCGTCCACGTAGTCGCCCTCGACGCTGTACTGGCTGACCACCTTGGGTTTCGCGTGCGACAGGTCGACCAGCTTGATGTCGGTGTGGGAACGGGGCTCGGTGGGCTCGTCCTTCCACTCCATCGGCATCATCGGCGAGTACGGCAGGATCACCAGCGCGCGGTCGCCGTGCAGCAGGATCTCGCCGTCGCCGAGATAGCCGTAGTTGGACGACTCGCGCTTGTCGAGCTTCACGGTGCCCGTGATCCTCGACTTGGCGGCGCTCACCACGTACAGCTTGCCGCCGCGCACCGCCAGGATCCGCTTGCCGTCGTTCTTCACCATGTCGGGCTCGTCGATGCCCGCTTCCTGGACGTTCGTGGTGGAGTGCGACGGCGCCTTGCCGTCGGCCTGCGCGGCCCCCGCCTTGCCGCCCGCGGCGTCGTTCTCGATGCCGTAGCCGAAGACGCTGGCCGTGGCGTACTGCTTGGCGTGGGTCTTGAGGGCCTTCAGGGCCTGGTCGCAGTTGTCGAAGGAGGTGAGCGCGCCGTGCAGGCGCGGCGCACCGGTGTCGGCGTCCAGGTCGTGGTCGATCTGGGCGTTCGTGCAGGCGGTCGTGAGCAAAGCCAAGGCGCTCAAGGCAACCGCGACCCTGGCGACGGGGTGTTTCTTCATAGCGATGGGACGCCGATCACCTTCCCGCGGTTCCGCGGCGCGCATCATCCGTTTGGTCGGAGACAAGATCGTTTGTCGTCGTTTAGGATTTCGATTCGTGACCGCCAGTTCCGCGCGCCAGCGCCACTACCTGATGTGCCGCCCGACCCACTTCACGGTCGCGTACGCCATCAACCCGTGGATGGACACCACCGAGCCCGTCGACGCCGACCGCGCGATCGACCAGTGGCAGCACCTGGTGGACGCCCTGAAGAACCTCGGACACACCGTCGACACGCTGGAGCCCGAGCCCGGCCTGCCCGACATGGTGTACGCCGCCAACGGCGCGTTCAGCGTGGGCGGCGTGGTGTTCGGCGCCAAGTTCCGCTACCCGCAGCGCGCGGCCGAGGCCGCCGACCACGAGAAGTGGTACCGCGGCGCGGGCTGGCGCTTCGTGGCACCCACCGAGACCAACGAGGGCGAGGGCGACTTCGCCTACGTGCCCGGCCCCGGCCTCGCCCTGGCGGGCTACGGCTTCCGCACCGAGCCGCGCGCCCACGCCGAGGCCGCCGAGGCGCTGGCCCGCCCCGTCATCTCGCTGAAGCTGACCGACCCGCGCTTCTACCACCTCGACACCGCGCTGACGGTGCTGGACGACACCACGATCGCCTACTACCCCGAGGCGTTCTCGCCGTCGTCGCGGGCGATCCTGCGCCACCTGTTCCCCGACGCGGTGCTCGCCGACGAGGCCGACGCGCTGGCGTTCGGGCTGAACCTGGTGTCGGACAACGCCAACGTGGTGATCAACACCGAGGCCACCGCCATGGCCGACAAGCTCGCCGACCGCGGGTACCGCCCCGTGGCGGTGGACCTGTCGGAGCTGAAGAAGGGCGGCGGCAGCGTCAAGTGCTGCATCGCCGAGCTGCGGTCCTGATTCCCTGGTCTCGGGCGATCATCCCGTCGGAGGCTGGCCCCGTCGGGACGGCGGACGTTCGTGAACGTGTCGCTGCTTGTTTGTCCGCGCGAGAGGGAGTTGGTCCCCGTCGCGCTGTCCCTGGCTCCCTCACCGTGTAGCGACCCCTTGTGAACCTGACGCTCTTTACGTGGCCGTGGCAGGGGCAGGGGGAGTTGGTCCCCGTCCCGCTGTCCCTGGCTCCCTCACCGTGTAGCGAACTCTCGTGAACCCGACGCTCTTCACGTCGCCGCGCGAGAGGGAGTTGCATCTGCCGCCCCGTTATCGCCCCCAGCGGCGTCGTGGTCGCGCTCGATGCGAGATGGCTGACGGGTTTCTCTTCGCTTCCTTGTTGCGGCGTCGTTTCGTGGACATCGCCGTGTCCTTCGCGCTGCGGTCTCCCGCCCACCCCACCGTGTGTCTGAAATGGTCAGTCAACGGAGTACAAGGCCAGCGCTGCCCACGCTCCCCATGCTTCGGCAGCACCCACAACAGTGGAAACAGCCCCCGAAGCGATGACGGCGCGCAAGCGCCTTTTCAGCAGATGGGTCTTCGGGATCTCGAACTGCTCCCCGATCGCCCTAGCATGATCGGCCAGTGGCCCGTGCGGGTAGCGGAGACCGAGCCTGAAAGTGGGTGTGGTGTCGGGATCGAACACCCTCACGTGCACGGAACCTGAGGGTCCGTGTTCGGTGCAACTGTGGACAGACATGGCCTTGTGGTCCCCCTTACCGTTGTTCTGGGGCTTGGGTAATGAACGCCCACAGTGGAACGGTCGATGGGCGAAACTGCCTTGAAGTCGCCATGCTTCGCAAAACTCGCGGAACTCAAAACTGTGCTTGATGACTCGGGTGTGGGTGGCACCGTCGAGCAACGGCGCCACCCACACCCGATTAATCCCTAGTAGACCTTCGATCCGATGAAGTCGTCGTGGTTGTAGCCCACGGGGTTCGAGTAGTTGCGGTCCTCGAGCGACAGCTTGGCGCCCGCGCCGTCGCACGACGCCAGCACCAGCGGCGAGCCCGAGCCCGCGCCGTCGAAGGCGGCGCACAGGTCGTCGCTGCCCGCGGGGTGGATTCCCGCCGAGTCGACGGCGAAGCGCTGGTTGGTGCCACCGTCGCAGTTGGACAGTGTCAGTTGGGTACCCGAGGTTCCGTCGCCGTAGTCGACGCAGCGGTCGTACGACAGTTCCACGTGAAACGACTTCTGGCTGGAGTCGTAGTAGTACCCCTGGTTGCGCCCGCCGTGGCAGCCGTACGACTGCAACGGCGTGCCCTCCCTCGAGTCGTACCCCTTGGCGTCCACGCACAGGCCGCTGTCGGCGTTCTTGATGTCCTGGAACGCGAACAGGCCCTGGTACAGGCTGGCGTCGCCCGTGCTGGCGGGGTCGACGCAGGTGGCCGACTTCCAGGACGGGTGCTCGTACAGCGACGTGATGCACTGCGCGAAGGCGCCGTGGCCGCGATAGTTGGGGTGCAGGGATTGTCGGAAGGCGTTTTCGGACGGCAGCTCGTTGGGCTCCACGTAGACGCCGCGCGCCCAGGTGTTGTCCTCGCAGACGCCGTGGCCGTCGAACAGGTGGCTGGAGTCGAGGTAGCGCACGCCCTTGGACGTCGCGGTCTCGCGGATCGCGTTGTCGAACAGCGGCACCGCCTTGTTGCGGGCGAAGGCCGCGTCCGCCAGGTACAGCAGACAACCGCCCGCGTACCAGCCGGGGAAGTTCGGGTTGTCCTCCACGTCGGGACCGCCTGGGGAGGGGTACGACATGGTAACGAACTGGTAGTCGCCGTCGGCGTAGCCCGCCTCGGACATGGTCTGGCGGATCGCGTCGATCGACTTGGCCACGCCGTCTTTCGACACGCTGACCCGCGCCGCCCAGTCGTCGGTGTTCTTCTTCCAGCACGGGCCCTCGAACAGGATCCGCCGCGTGACGCAGTCGGTGGCGGTGGGGCCGAACTCGATGCCGCCGCTGTCGTTGGCGCCGATCACCATCCAGATCAGTTTGATGTGGGTGTTGCGGGCCTTGATGGCGAGGTTGTCGCCCTGGTTGAGCTCGTTCCATTGGTGCGAGCCCGATCCCTGGATGAGATCCGGGCTGGCCGCGCCGGAGCAGGCCACGTTGTACTGTTCGTCGCTGTCGATGCCGGTGCGGTGCACCGCCTGATCCAGCGACCGATCACACCAGTTGCCGTCGGTGTGAGTGCCGGGTTCGTAGTTGCCGACGCCCTCGCCGGAGATCTCGCTGTCGCCCATGGTGACCAGCGAGGTCTTGCGGTCATCCAGCGGCTTGATGTCGCTGGAGCCGTAGAGATCGCGGGCCTCGTCGGCGCGGATCTTCTCCAGGTTGTCGGGCAGGGCCTTGATCTGTGGTCGCTCGGCCGCGGCGGCCGAGCCGATGTTCGTCGAGAGTGTCGCGACGGTCAGAAGCAGGACGCTTCCCACCGCCAGTAGGCGTTTACGGGCTTGGGACATGGCTGTCTCCCTATCGAGGCATCCAAATCTGTAACTTGATAGCGAGACTAGCGATACTCAGCGTGAATGTGAAGAGCTTTCGTGTTCTTATCTGGGGCATCCCCCGACAGAGCTACCGAAACTGTTCCCCCGCAGGGGATTCGCGGGGGTGCCCCGTTTCCATAGCTTCGACACATGGAAAACACACACAGCGAAGACGGCCGCCTGAAGCGATGGGGCCGCCTGTCTCCCGTATGGATGATCATCGGACTCGTCGCCGTCGGCGCGGCTTCCACATTGGCCGGAGCGCCCGCCCCGGTGCTCCCCGTCGTCGGCGCCGTGCTCGCGCTGGCCGCCTACTGGCTGGTCATGAAGTACGTGGCGCGGCGCGAGGTGCCCGAGATCGCCCGCGCGGGGGCGGCCAGGCAGGCGGCCTCGGGCGTCGCGATGGGCCTCGGCTTCCTCCTCGGGTCGGTGGCCCTGATCGCGATCCTCGGTGGGTACAGCTTTACCTGGGGATCCGGAAACCTTCTGTGGGCGGTGGTGTCGGCGGCCTCGGTGTCGCTGGCGGGCGCCGTCACCGAGGAACTGCTGTTTCGGGGTCTGGCGCTTCAGGCCCTGGAGCGGATGTTCGGCAGCGGCGTCGCCGTGGCGATCACCGCGGTCTTCTTCGGCCTGGTCCACCTCGGCAACCCGGGCGCGACACTGTGGAGCTCGCTGGCGATAGCCGTCGAGGCCGGGGTCCTGCTCGGCGCCGGGTTCCTGTGGCGCCGCAGCATCTGGTTCGTCGCCGGCTTCCACTTCGCCTGGAACACCACCCAGACGCTGCTGGGCATCCCGACCTCCGGCCACGAGACGGGCGGGATCCTCTCCGCCCACGCCCACGGCCCGGCCATCTGGTCGGGCGGCGACTTCGGCATCGAGGCCTCGATCGTGCCGATAATCGTGGGCGCGGCGATCGCGGTACTGATGCTGTCCCGCGCCCGCCGCGAGGGACGGATCGTCCCGATGCGCCGATCGCGCCGTTAGGCTCGCGGCGTGTCGGTAACCCGCATGGCCCCCTTGCTTTTCCAGCGCCGCCTCCTCGTGACGTCCATAGCGGACGTTTCGCTGGCGGCGGCGCTGGCCGGGCTGGCATTCGTGCCGACCCTGTCGACCATCGGCGCGCAGATCGGCGACCTGCCGCCGCGCCCGATCGACCCCCTCGGCGTGATCCTGGTCCTGGCGCAGTGCGTGCCGCTGCTGGCGCGCACCCGGTGGCCCGCCGGGTGCCTGGCGGTGATCGGCGCCGCGTTCGCCGCACACCAGGCGCTGGCGTATCCGCAAACCTTTGGCAGCGTTGGTCTTTACGTCGCGCTGTATTCGGCCGGGGCCCACCAGGTCCGGTTCCGGCGGTCCACCATGGCCGCCGCCGCCATCGCCTACTGTGGAATGGCGGTCACACTTCACCTGCTCGGGTCGCCCAACCATCCCCAGGACTTCGTCGCGTACCTCCTGGTGCTGGCGGTGGTCTGGCTGACGGGCACGGCGATGCGCAGCTGGCGGTCCAGCGAGAGGCAACGCCGCGAGCTCGCCGCCGAGCTGGCCGCCGCCGCCGAACGGGGCCGGATCGCCCGCGAGCTGCACGACGTGGTGACCCACCACGTCACCGCCATGGTGGTGCAGGCCGACGCCGCCAAGTTCCTGGTCAAGGGCGATCCCGAGCGGGCCGTTGTGGACCTCGGCTCGATCGGCGGCACCGGGCGCCGGGCCCTGACCGAGCTGCGGCAGCTGCTGGGGGTCCTGGAGGCCACGGGGGAATCGGCCGCCGACCGGCACCCCGCCCCGGGGCGGATCGCCGACCTGGTCGAGCGGGCCCGGGAATCGGGTCAGCCCATCGACTTCGTCGAGGAGGGACGCCGACGGCCCCGGCCGGTGGACGTGGAGCTGGCCGCCTACCGCGTGGCGCAGGAGGCGCTCACCAACGCGCTGAAGTACGCGGCGCGGCGGCCGACCCGGGTGCGGGTGAGCCACGAGGACGATCGCCTCGTCGTCGAGGTCGTGACGCGGGGCCCGTCCGACGCGGCGCCCGCGACCGGGTCGGGCGGACGGGGTCTGGCGGGTCTGCGGGAACGGCTGCGCATGCTGGATGGTGAACTTGACACCGGAACCCGCCCCGATGGCGGATTCGGTGTCACCGCCCTGATCCCCTCCAGGAGTGCCCATGACCGACGCCCCGATCCGCGTACTGATCGGTGAGGACCAGGAACTGGTGCGCGCCGGGTACGTCACCATCTTCTCGGCGCAACCCGACATGGAGGTGGTCGGCGAGGCCGCCGACGGCGCGCGGGCGGTGGAGGAGGCGCACCGGTCGCTGCCCGACGTGATCGTCATGGACATTCGGATGCCGATCCTCGACGGCATCGAGGCGACCCGGCGGTTGGCGGGCCCCACGGTGGCCCAGCCGGTGAAGGTCCTCGTCGTCACGACGTTCAACGTCGATGAATACGTCTATGAGGCGCTGCGGGCCGGGGCCAGCGGATTCCTCCTGAAGGACTCGCCGACCGAGGAGCTCGTCAACGGCGTGAGGACCATCGCCCGCGGCGAGGCGCTGCTGGCCCCGACGGTGACCCGCACGCTGATCGGCCACTTCGCGCACCGGGTGCGGCCCTCCGACCCGGCGCGCGGCGCCCGCGAGGCGGTCAAGCGGGCCCTGACGCCGCGGGAACTCGAGGTCTTCGAGCAGATCGCCGAGGGTCTGTCCAATGCGGAGATCGCCGCCCGGCTGTTCATCACGGCCGAGACCGTGAAGACCTATGTGTCCCGAATATTGTCCAAACTCGACCTGCGGGACCGGGTCCAGGCCGTGGTGCTCGCCTACCGGGTCGGCCTGGCGACCGGGTCGTACTGAGCACGGACTCAGATGAACCCGCGCGCGAATGAACTTAAAGTCGCCACCGGCACCGACGGACGGCGGAAGAGCTTGGCCAGCATGGCATCCAGCCGCCACACCTGCTTGCCGTGGCGGGCGTCCATCCAGAAGCGATGCCGGGTCTCCCCGGCCGTGAACGACAGCTCCACCCCGGGCAGGGTCGGGTCGGCCGACCAGCGCACGTCGCCGAGCTCGGCCACGGGGGCGTCCATCTCGAGCCGCACCCGGCCCAGCACGCGCGACTGCTTGGTGACGACGAGGCGCCGCTTGGTGACCAGCATCAGGTGATCCCCCGACAGCTGGCCGTCGGGGCGCAGACAGTGCGCCAACACCATCACCTCGTCGTCGTTGCGAATGTTGCGGCGCAGGCTGGGGACATGGCGGCTGAGGGTGATGGTCGCCAGACCCGATTCGGCGGCGGCGGCCAGTAGTGTCTTTGAAAATCGGTCCATCATTGCTTCCGACCCCACCTTTCTTCCGCGCCGGCGAAATGCCGGATCGCGGCCCATGGTCTCGTCGGATACAACGGCAATCGGCACATGCAGGTTACGGCTC
>NZ_DASQPW010000213.1:0-14553 GCF_035643755.1 Stackebrandtia sp.
CGAGCCCGCGTAGGTGAGATTCGGGCCGATGTTCACCCCGAGCAGCATAGCCAGAACCGCGCCCGGTCCGGACGAAACCGTCAGCGGCAGCAGGACCAGGGCGGCGGGCAGGTTGTTGATCAGATTGGCCAGGACGGCGGCCACCACGGCGATGCCGAGCAGTTCCAGCGGTCCGTCGCCGCTCGGCACCAGGCGGCCCAGGGCGGTGTCGAGGCCGTTGTCGACGACGACGCGCACCACGATCCCCAGAGCCACAACGAAAGCCAGAAACGGCAGCGCGCCGGCGCGCAGGATCGCGCGCGGGGTGGTGCGCCGCCGGGCCAGGGCGCGCACCGCCAGCACCGCGGCGCCGGCGGCCGCCGCCCAGGCGGGGTTGAAGCTCAGCGCCGAGGCGACCACGAACCCGGCCAGGGTGCCCGCGACCGTCACCATCGCGAAGATCGGGGCCTGGGTCGGCGGCTCGGTCGCGGCGGGGGCCCGCGCCCCGGCGTCCAGGTCGGTGGCGAAGAATCCGCGGAAAACGGCGTACTCGACGCCGACGGCCGCCAGCCACGGCAGGGTCATCAGGGCGGCGAAGCGGGTGAAGCCGATGCCGCTGGCGGCGAACGCCAGCAGGTTGGTGAGGTTGGAGACGGGCAGCAGGACCGACGCGGTGTTCGACAGGTGGGTGCAGGCGTACACGTGCGGCCGCGGGCGGGTTCCCAGCCGTGCGGCGGTCGCGAACACCACCGGCGTCAACAGCACGATGGTGGCGTCCAGGCTGAGCACCGCGGTGATCACCGACGCCAGCACGAACACCTGCGTCAACAGCCGCCGCGGTCGCCCCGCCGCGCCCCGCGACATCCACGACCCGCCGGCCCGAAACAGCCCCTCGTCGTCGCACAGCTGCGCCAGCACCAGCACCGCCGCCAGGAACCCGATCACCGGACCGAGCCGCGCCGCCTCGTCCAGGGCGTGATCGACCGAGATCGCCCCCGTCGCCACCAGGACGCCGGCGGCGGGAACCGCGACGATCGCCTCCGACCAGCCCCACGGACGGGCCACGGCGCAGCCGAGCACGACGGCCAGCAGGACGACCGCCAACGTCTCCGCCAGCGCAGGGCTCACACCGCACATCCTCCCCGATGAACGCCCGCGCCGGCACGCGAACGGCGGCGACGGACGAGGCCGTCACCGCCGCCGGGTGTGAGTCAGGAGTTGTAGCTGTAGCAGGTGACCCAGGTGGTCTGGAGCTCGGCGTGGGCGCCGCGATCGGCGTAGGGGCCGACGATGGACGACTCGTTTTGCAGAATCCAGGACATCGGGATGTCGGAGATGTCCTTTGTGGCGTCTCCGACCAGCTTGCCGTCGAGGTAGTACTTGACGTGGCCGGGGGTCCACTCGATCGAGGTGGAGTGGGCGGAGCCGGTCCAGGCGACCCCGGTGTCGAAGTTGTCCTCGCCGGGGTGGGTGTAGGCGCTGATCTTGTCGCCGTAGTCGTTTTCGGGGAAGTCCATCTCGTAGTTCCCGTCGTAGAACAGGTGCGCCGACTTGAACCCGCCGTCGTTCTTGGTGACCTTGAACCGCTCGCTGTACTTGCCGTATTTGCGGTCCATGCACTTGCGGGGGACGACGGCGGCGACGTAGTTGTCGTCTCCGGAGTCGGGACGGTACATGTTGACCGTCATCGTGCCGGTGCCGTCGTAGCCGCCGCCGACCGACACGGTCTTGTCGGCGCGGTAGGTGCCGCCGTAGGGTGCTCCGCCGTTGCCGTCCGCGCCGCTCTTGGCGGTGTCGTCCCAGCCGACCGGGTAGGCCCACCAGTCGTCGGCGTACTTGCCGTAGTCGGCGAGGCCGCCGCAGTACGCGTCGGCGGTGTCGACGTTGTGGTCGCAGTCGGAGAACGCTCCCACCGGCACGGTGTCGCCGGAGAAGTCCTCGGCGAACACCTGCTTGAAGTCTCCGCAGTCGCCCGAGGGCATGTTGTTGTTGTCGACGTGGCAGGCGTCGGCGGACGGGAAGGTGTCGGCGGCGTCCGCGTTGGCGTTGCCGACGGCAATCGCGGAGGCCACGGTGGCCGCGACCACAATGGATGCTCCCGCGCCGACGAGATTTCTTCGCTTCAACAATCTCTTCATCAACGCAGACTAGATGTCTACAACGACCTTCGCAATGCGTTGTGAGACAAAAGAAATGCTGGTCAGGTGGCTTCGCGCGCTTTGTCCATAATGTGATTGTCTAGTTTGTCCATAATAAAATGGTACGGGCAATAAGTCGCCCCGACCGTCCCGCGCGGGACGGTCGGGGCCTCGAATCAATCGAAGACCACGGCGCGGTCGATGCTGACGTACGAGCCGCTGGAGGAATCGATGTGGTTACCGGTGACGGTCACCTTCAGGGTGTGCTTGCCCGCACCGAGTTTCGGGCTGATGTAGTTGGGGTTCTCCCCCACCCTCACACCGCTGTAGTAGTCGACCGGTTCGGAATCCTTGGCGCCGTCGATCGAGAAGGTGGCGGTGCCGTTGCCGACATCGCGGACGCTGAACAGCGCGATCTGCTTGCCGGTGAACGTGAACGTCGCCGTCGATCCGGCCTTGTTGCTGAAGTGATCGTCGCCCTTGTAGCACTGGTTGCCGCAACCGTTGCCGGACTTCCAATCCCCGGAGTACTCCACCTGCGCGTCGCCCGCGCCCTGGTCGGTGTCGTTGATGGCGCGCACGCCCGGGCCGGGATCGCCCGAGGGGAGCTTCTGGGGTTGGCCCGCCGCGACCGGCGAACCCAGATTCGGTGTGCCGTCGGCGTTCCAGGAGATCTTCTGGGCGCGGGTGGTGCGATACGCTGGGGTCCGCTTGTCGGTGTTCTTGCCCAGATAGGCGATCCAGTCCTCCTTGCCGTCGGGTGACTTGAAGAAGGCGTGGTGCCCGGGGCCGTAGACGCCGGCGTCGTTGTTGCGGGAGAAGATCGGGCCGTCGTGCTGCTTCCACGAGTCCGGGTTCATCGGGTCGGCGCCGTCGGCGATGCTCTTCATCCACAGTTGATAGTCGGGTTTCGCGGTGTCGCAAGAGGAGTAGGTGAGGAAGGTCTGCCCCTTGCCGTACAGGGCGGTGGGGCCCTCGCGCACCTCGTCGCAGCCGCCGGCGGCCGGGATCGCGACGCGGTCGGCGGACGTCGTCCACGGGTCGCTCATCGGCGAGATGTACAGCTGCGCCGGGCCGGGCTGGCCGCGGCCGGGCCCGGTCCAGATGAAGTACGGCTTTCCGTTGAGCATGAAGGGTTCGCCGTCGATGGCGTACTCGCCGAAGTCGGCGATCTTCGCTTTGAAGTGATACGGGCCCGCGGGGTCGTCGCCGTCGGACTCGATCACGTACATCCGGTGATTGGCGTCGGTGCCGTCGCTGGCCGTGTAATACATGTACCAGTGTGGACCGTCGGGGCGCTCGAAGCGCTGAAGGGCCGGGGCCCACACCTGCTTGTTGCGGCTGTTGTCGGAGTCGACGAAAACGTCCTTCTTGGGCGCCGTGATCAAATCGCCGAGGCTTCCCGACTTCCAGATCGACAGCCGGTCGCCCTGGGTCGTCGACAGGTAGTAGTTCTTCTTGTAATAGACCATGGTCGGGTCGGCGCCGCCGTTGAGCGGATTGAGGAATTCCCCGGTCGCCTTGGGACTGTGGTCGTTTCCTGATTCATTGTCGGCCCAGACTAGGGACGTCGCCGTGGCCGCCAGGACCGCGACGATCGCCACGATGAACACGGCCAGGCGGCTTCGCGAGGCGGTCAGCCATCGCCGCGCGGTGCCGAGCACGCGAGGGTTGGTCATGAAGCTCCTTCATCGGTGAAAGGATTCCTTTGGGGGACAAGTCATACCACAGTGCGATAAGTGGACGCTTACGAAGTATGTACTGAAAAGTCGGCGTGCTATTCGGCGCCAGAAATTCAGCCAATCGAAAGCCAATCGCGGGTCAAACGACGCGGGCCAACCTGGGGGTCCGAGCAACCGACGAAAGGCGACATCATGTCCGAGCGTTCCGCGCGAATGCGCACCGAATTCAATGGCCTGAAACGCAATCTGACGCTCAGCCTCGCCTTCATCGTGATCTCACTCGGGCTGTGCGCGGGCGCCGTGCTGTTCTGGGTCAAGGCCGTGTACACCTTCGACTACATCATCAGCGTCGGTCTGGCCGTCTTCGGACCCATCGGCCTGCTGGTCAGCATCCTCAGCGTCGCGCAATGGTCGAGCCCGTTTCGGGTCACGCTCACCGACGCGGGGGTCGACGTGCTGCTGGCGGGGCAGGAGATCGCGCTGCCGTGGTCGGACATCGCCACGATGCGCATCACCGAGCGCTGGCCCAATGGCGCAAAGATGCCGTGGCGGCGCGACCCGACCCTGAAGAACACGCGCGTGCGTTGGCTGGTCGCCGAGCCCGCGGCCCACATCGACGCCGACGACGGCACGCCCCTGCCCGCGGCGCTGTGGCAGGTGAACCGCTGGCAGCTGTTCGCCACGCACACCGTCGACGCCCACGAGCGCCAGGTGGTGGCGGCGCTGCGGGCGATCGTGCCCGGCCACGTCTCCGTCGAGGTCGACACCCCCGAGATCAGGCGGTACGCGTGACGGCTCTCGGGCCGCGGGTGCGCGAGGGCGCGCTCGCGGCGGGGCTGCGGGGCGAGCTCGGCGAGCACGCCGTCGGGTCGCGGCGGGTATTGCTGTACGGCAACGGCGTCGCCGTGTCCACCGAGGACGACGGCCTCGAGGTGCTGGCTTGGGACGACTCGGCGGTGATGCATCACCACGACGTCGACGCCGCGCTCGCGGATCTGAGGATCTCGGGGATCCACCGCGGCGGCGCCCGGCTCGATCTGTCGCGGGCCGACGAGGCCACGGTCGCGGCGCTGAGCCGCGCGTACGCCGATCACGTGCTGGCGGCGTGGCGAGCCGCGGTCGACGGCGGCGAGCGCCTCGACGTCGGGCCGATCGCGTTCGGGATCGACGGGATCGCGGCGCCGGGGGTGATGTTGCCGTGGGACGAGCTCGTCTCGGTGCGGGTGGAGAAGGCCCGGATCCTCTTTCAGCGCAGGCACCGCTGGCAGCCCGAGGTCTACCTCTACACCAGGGAACTGATCAGCGCTCCCCTGCTCGTGGCGCTCGTCAGGCACCTGCACCGCGAGGCGACCTCGGCCGACGTCGCGGTGGACACGCCGAGCTATCTCGTGGCCGACGGGGGAAGCGGTCGGCCGCCCGCGGCGCTCAAAGAGCTCGCCGCTCGCATGCGCCAGGCCGCCGAGGAGGCGGGGCTGGCGGGCATGCCGCGCTGGTACCGCGCGGCGTCGCCCCACGACAACAGGATGCTGGCGCTGTACAACGGCGGCCTGGTGTGCGGGGGCTGGCGCATCGGTGGGATGTTTCGCCGCGGCGGGAAGGTCACCGCGTTCCGTTGGGAGGACATCTGTCGCGTCACGGGGTACACCACCACCAAGGGCTACAACCGTGTGTTCCAGCATCGGTTCTATGTGGTCGGTGGGGACGGCGGGCGCACCGTCCTGCGCCAGGACACCCCCGACCTGTACGCGGACTTCCCCGGGCTCTTCGAGAGGGCGGCGATGCCCATCATGGACTGTTACACGTCATTTCTCTTGCAGGGCATGGAGACCGCGTTGGACCACGGCGGGGAGTTCGACTTCGGGGCGGTTCAGGTGTCGGGCGACGGGCTGCGGGTGGACGGCACGGTGGTGCCGTGGACCCGGCCGATGCGGATCGCGTTGGACGAGGACGTGGTGACGGTGTCGGCCAAGGGTTTCGGCGCGACCACGTTCGACCTGCGGGAGTTCTCCAGCCTGTCGGCGGTGCGCACGGCGGTGGAGACGCTGAGCGGGAACCGTCGGGGACGGTGACGGGGTCGGGCGTCGAGGGATAACGGGCGCAACGGTTGTGGCATGTCGGGGCGGGGGTCGGCGATGATGGCGTCGCGTTCGTCGGCGGTGATCTGGTCGAGGCGCTCCAGGAGCGTCGCCGACTCGGCCCAACACCTCAGGGCCGCGTCGTGGTCGCCCACGTCGTCGAGCGCCTCTCCCCTGCCCCATAGGATGTCGGCGTGGGACGTGGTCTCCGTGGTACCCAGCAGTTGGGAGAGTTCCGCGCTGCGTCCGAACTCGGCCAAGGCCCGTTCGGGGCGTCCCGCGCGCCGATGGTAATAGCCGATGTTGATCCGAATCATCATCTCGGAATGATCATCGTTTCGGTCCCGAACGGCGCGAAGCCTGTCCTCATACTCCTCGATCGCCTCGTCGTATCGGCCCAGTTTGGCGTACGCGATGCTCCGCTGGCCGCGAATCAGGTCCTCGAGGACATCGGTTCCGTCTCGCCTGTTCAACTCCCTGGCCTGGTCCAGTCGGTCCAGGGCGGCCGGGGCGTCGCCCGACAGCCGAAGGACCTTCGCGATCAGAACCAGCGCCGTGATCTCTCGTCGTCGGTTGGTGGATGCGCCGGCCTTCGCCAGCCCGCTTTCCAAGGGCCCGATGGCCTTGTCGAACTGCCACAACATGCCATGGGTCTCTCCCACCGCGAGCAGGGCGGCGATCTGGCGATCGGTGTTCTCCGCGACCGTGGCCGCTTCGAGGCCCAGCTCGGCGAGAGCGAGCAACTTGCGCAGGTGCAGGCCCAGTCCCGCGCCCACGGGAAAGATGGTGGACGTGAGCGTGTCGACGAACCGCGGGTCCTGGTCGACGGGCACCGCCTGACGAGCCACGGCGACCAGGTTGTCGATCTCATCGCCGAACCACTCGTAGGCCGCCGCCGTTGAGTCCCAAGGGATGGCGTCTCGGCAAAGCTCGCGCGGCGGCAAGGCCAGGCGGCCCTCGAGATACGGCGCGTGTGCTCGCAACGCGTTGCGGGCACACGCGAGATAGTGATGCCGCAAACGCTTGAGCGCCAACGCATCGACCGCCGTGGACTGCGCGTTCTCGCGCGCGTGCAGACGCACCAGGTCGTGCATGCGGAAGCGATCGGCGGTGGTCTCCTCCAGCAGCGACACGTCGCACAGCGTCTCCAGCGCCGTTCGGACGTCGAACGCCGTGGAGTCCAGCAACGCCGCGGCGGCGTGCGCGTCAATGTCGATGCCGGGATGCAGGCCGAGGGCATCGAACAGGCGCGCCGCGTCGGCGGTGCTCGGGTCCTCGCGCAGCGCGAGGTGGCTGACCGCGATGCTGGCGGCGACCGCGCGGTCGTCAGCGCGCAGCTCGGTCAGGCGGCGTTTCTCGTCGGACAGGCGCCGCACCATCGCGGCCACGGGCCACTGTGGTCGAACGAGGAGGCGCGCGGCGGCGAGCCGCAACGCCAGCGGCAGGTGCCCGCACAGGTCCGCGAGTTCGGCGACGTCCTCGGCCTGGGTCTCGGCGCGTCGCGCGCCGATGGTCTCGACCAGGAACCGTTGGGACTCTTCGGGAGCGAACGTCGCCAGACCGACCTGGGTGGCCTCGTCCAGGGTGGCGAGCGTGCGGCGGCTGGTGACGATCACGCCGCAGCCGTGGCCCGCGGGCAGCAGGGGCCGAATCTGGGCGATGTCGCGGGCGTCGTCGAGGACGACCAGCAGGCGCTTCGTCGCCGTCACCGAGCGGAATCGGGCCGCCAGCTCGTCCAGGGCGAGGGCGGGCGGGGCGGCGGTGTCGAGCGAGCGCAGGAACCGGGCGAGGACCTCTTCGGCGGGCGTCGGGGTGGCGCCCGGGGTCGCGCCCGCCAGGTGGGCGTAGAGCTGGCCGTCGGGATACGCCCCGGCGACGCCGAGTCCCACGTGGACGGCCAGGGCCGACTTGCCGACGCCGGGGCCGCCCGAGATCGCGCACACGCGCGCCGCGTTTCCGCCCGGGCCCGTCAGCGCCGATCCCAGCAGGTCCGATTCGGACCGACGGCCCGTGAATCCCCGGACGGTGCCGGGGAGCTCGGCGGGCGCGGGGTGCCCTCCGCGCACCGTCGTGGCCGTGGGCGGCGTGGACGTCAGCTCGAGGATCGGATCGTTGTCGGCGATGGCGCGTTCGAGGCGGTTCAGCTCGGCGCCGGGTTCGAGCCCGAGCTCCTCGATCATCGCCTCGCGGCCCTCGCGGTGCACCCGCAGCGCGTCGGCCTGGCGGCCCGAGCGGTACAGGGCGAGCATGAGCTGCGCGCGAAACCTCTCCCTTGTGGAGTGTTCGGCGACCAGGCCCGTCAGCTCGTCGATCAGGTCGCCGTGTCGGCCGATGGCCAGGTCGGCCTCGACCCGCGATTCGATGGTGGACAGTCGGGTCTCGTTGAGGCGTAGCGATTCCGCGCGCAGGCCGGGGTGGTCGGTCAGCCTGCCGAACGGGCGCGTGCCGCGCCACAACCCGAGCGCGCGGGCCAACAGTTCGGCGGCCGCCTCGGGTGCCGCGTCGGCGGCCGCGCGGCGCCGCGCGTCGAATTGATGGACGTCGAATTCATCGACCGCGACGTCGATCGCGTAGCCGTCGGCCGACTGCCTGATCCGGTTGTCGTCGTCCAGGAGCCGGCGGAGCTTGTGGATGTGCCAGGACACGGCGCGGTCGACGGAGACCGGGGGCCGGTCGGCCCACAGCGCCGCGCCGATGCGGTCGACGGGCATCGGGCGGCCGGGCTGGGTCAGCAGGACCGACAACAACAGGCGTTGCTTGGCCGCGCGCAGCTCCAGTTCACCGTCGTGTTGGGACACCTCCAACGGCCCGAGTACCGCGAATCGCAATGGTCCTCCCTGCTCGCCTCACCGTGACCGCCAATTTTGCCCGATTCACAACGACAGCGCCCGGGGCCGGTGGGGCCGTCGCGCCTCGGCGAGATCGAGGGCCTCGGCGGGGGTGATCACTCGCAGCGCCTTCAGGATCTCCAGGGCGCGCAGCCGGCAGACCCGGGCGTCGACGTCGCGGCCGAGCGCCTCCAACGCCTCGCCCGCCGTCCACAGGTACACCGCGTGCACGTTGGTGTCGGCCAGGTCCATGGCCTCCACCAGCTGGAGCGCGTTCGCGTTGAGCGGCAGCGCCTCCGCCGCGCGTCCGTCCGCAATGTACATTTGCGCCAGCGCGTCGAGCGCCTCGGCGTGATGGAAGTCGTGGCCCCCCTCCCGCGCGACGGTCACGGCCCGCCGCAGGTCGTCCAGCGCCCGCTCGCGCTCGTCGAGCTGTCGATGCGCGGCGGCCAGCCCGATCCAGGCGCCCGACTCCCCCACCGGGTCGCCCGACTCCCGCGTGGCCTTCACGCACGCGCGCAGGATGTCGATGGCCCGCGCCGCACAGCCGCAGCGCACCAGGGCCTCGGCCCGATGCACCTGGGCCATCGCCTCCCACTCGGGGTCCCGCGCGTCGCCGGCGGCCCGCCCCGCCTCGGCGTAGTGGTCGGCGGCGAGGGCGGCGTTGTGGCGGGACAGGATGTTGCCGAGGTCGTAGTGGGCGTGGAAGCGGGCGGACGGGTCGCCGTCGCGGTCGGCGAGATCCGCGGCCCACAGCAGCGGTTCGCGCATCCGGGCCACACGATCCCGCCGGATCAGCAGCGGCAGCACGGTAGCCGGCAGTGCCGCGGCCTCGGCGGTGGCGGCGCCCGGGTTGCGCATCAGGGCGAGCAGGTTGCCGAATTCGCGATCGACCCAGCGCCGGGCCTCGGCCCCGGACCCGAAGCCGACGGGCGGGCGCGGCGTCGGCGGGTTCAGGGCGACGCGTTTGGCCATCTCGGATCGGAACTGTGCGGCGATGCGGGGATCGGTGCCGGGGTTGAGGTCGGCGCCGCGCACCTCGAGGGCGTGGCGGGCCAGCGACAGGTAGCAGCGCGCCATTCGGACCTCGGCGGCGCGCCGTTCGGCATCGGAGTCGTTGTCGGACAACAGTTCCCGCGCAAACAGCCGCAGGAGGTCGTGGCCGCGGTAGCGCTCGGGTTCGCGGCATTCCAGCAGGCACGCGTCCACCAGGGTCTCCAGCAGGTCCTCGGTGTCCAGCATGGGCAGATCGGCCAGCGCCGCGGCGACGGGGAGGCTCACTTCGGCGCCCGCGTGCAGACCCAGGAGCCGGAACATCCGCTCCGCCGCCGGGTCGTCGAGGTCGAGGTAACTGACCCGGAAGCTGGCGCGAACGTCCTTGTCCTCCAGGCGAAGCACGGACAGGCGGTCGCGCTCGGCGGACAGCCGCTCGGCCAGTCGAGCGGCGGGCTGGCGGGGTTGGCGGCGCAGGCGGGCGGCGGCCACGCTCAGCGCCAGCGGCAGGTGCCCGCACAGGCGCGCGATCTCGGCGACGGTCGCGTCGTCGGCGGCACACTCGCCGAGCAGCCGCCACAGCATCTGGCTGGCCTCCGGGGCCGGCAGCGGCCCGAGCCGCAGCGGCAGGGCGCCGTTCAAGGTCGCCAGGGAGGATCGGCTGGTGACGATGACGCGGCAGCTCCCTCCGGAGGGCAACAGCGGCCGGACCTGGTCGGCGTCGCGGGCGTCGTCCAACAGGATCAGCAGGCGCTTGTCCGTTGTGGCCGAACGGAACCGGGCCGAAAGCTCGGCCGCGTCGGGCGATTCGGCGGGGGCGCCGACGCCCAGCGAGCGCAGGAAGCGGGCGAGCACCGCGGCGGGTTCGACGGGCCTGGCGGCGGGGTCGGCGCCGCGCAGGTTGACGTAGAGCTGGCCGTCGGGGAATTCCGCGGCGAGCCGGTGCGCGATGTGGACGGACAGGGTGGACTTGCCCGCGCCGCCGATGCCGGTGATCACGGGGATGACGACGGTTTCCTTGCGCACCAGGGACTCCAGCCGCGCGACCTCGGCGGCGCGGCCCGTGAAGGACCCCAGGTCGGCGGGCAGCTCGGCGGGCACGGGTTGGTCGGTGGTGTCGGGCGGCGACGGCTGGTCGGCCGCCTCGGGGACCGCGCGCTCGGCCCTCGCGGGCGCGGCGGGATCGACCGGCGGCGGGTCGAGTTCGGGGTCGTTGCGCAGGATGGCCTGTTCGAGGCGCCGCAGCCGGGTCCCCGGGTCCATCCCGTAGTCGTCGCGCAGCAGCCGCCGCCCCTCCCGGTAGATCCGCAACGCGTCGGCCTGGCGCCCGCAGCGGTACAGCGACAGCATGAGTTGCGCGCGGATGGTCTCGCTGGCGGGATGCTCGCCGAGCATGACGGTCAGCTCCCCGATCAGGTCGGCGTGGCGTCCCAGCTCCAGGTCGACGTCGACGCGGCGCTCCAAGGCCATCAGCCGCATCGCGTCCAGCCGCGTGGCCTCCTCGCGCACCGCCCCGAGGTCGGCCAGGTCGCCGAAGGCGGGTCCCCGCCACAGCGCCAAGCCCTCGGCGAGCGAGCCCGCCGCCCGCGCGGGGTCCGTGTCGCGGCATCCCGCGCGGTACAGCGATTCGAAGTCGCGCGCGTCGAAGGCGTCGTCGGTCAGGTCGATGAGATAGCCGTCGGAGATTCGCTGTACGCGTTGGGCGCCAATGACCTTGCGGAGCTTGTGGACGTGCCAGGCCACCGAGCGGCTCACGTCGGCGGGCGGCTCGCCGTTCCACAGCGCCTCGGCCAGCCGATCGACCGAGACGGGCTGCCCGGGGCGGGTCAGCAGCATCGCCAGCAGCAGGCGCTGTTTGGCGGCCCGGATGTCCGCTTCGTCGGGGCTCCCCGAGACCGTCAACGGCCCCAGCACCCCGAATCGCATGTGACCAGACTAGTAGTCGGACTCGGACGGGTGGTTCGTGTGCGGGCGCCAGTCCTTCGGGGTCTTCCAGGAGTAGTCGTTGGGCTTGTGGTCGTGGTTGCGATCGACGGTCTTGGAGGGGAAGGGTTTCGACTCCGAGTGCTCCAGGCGGTAGCCGTCGTAGCGCGACTTGGGCAGCAGCGTCTTCGCCTCGGCGCCGAAACCCTCCGCCAACGATTTCAGTCGATGTTGCACGCCGGTGCTGAGCGCGCTGACGAACGAGTCGAGGGCACCCTTGACAATGGTTTCGGGTGAACCCGCCGATCCCACCCCGCTGGAGATCGCCTTGAGATACGCGGTGATCGCCTCGGTCAGCGACGTCAGGTTCCCGATGATCGCGTCGCCGTAACCGTTGCGCATCGCCTCGATGATCTCGGAGATCGCCTTGCCCTGGGCGGACATGTAGCGCAGAGATGTCACGATGTCCGACATGTAGGTCTGGGTGGCGGAGGCGACGTTGTAGTACGCGCCCGCCGACCCCGTGCCGGTGCCGGGCGTGTGCGTCCACCACTCGTCCCGCAGCCCGCGGTAGCTCAGCGCGAAGCTGCTGTTGATGTCCTCGACCACGTTGGCGATGCCGTCGCAGGCGGCCGAGCGGGTCTTGATCACGGTGGGGCTGGACAGGTACAGCTTCATGATCCTGCCCGTCATCGGCGGGGTCAGGCCCAAGGACTGAGCGATCGCGTCGGCCTTGAGGAGATCTGGCAGGTTGTCGTCGACCAGCGAACTCAGCTGGTCGTCCTCCAGCCCCTTGTTGGTTTGGTACCGGGGCATACTGACCGAACCCTTCGAGTCGGGCGTCAGCCAGCCGTTCGGGTGCTGGCCGATGTCGGTGCCGGTTTCGATCCTGCTGTCCGGGAGCCGTTTCAGCGAGGGAAGCCCCGCCTGGCCGGCGGGGTACGTGAAGTGAAAGTTCGAGCGGCTGTGCGGCGGGAAGGCCGGGGCGGCCCCGGGTCGGCACGAGATCGGCGGGAGCTTCGTGTTGACGTAGGGGGTGATGTCGTTGCCGCCCTTGCCGTCGAGGTTTCCGCGGCTGGCGCTGATGTCGTAGGCCGCCTCGATGTCGGTGTGTTGGTACGCCGCCGCGATGCCCATCAGCGCGCCGCCCTGGCCCCACAGCTGGTCCCGCAGGGTGACGAACTCGGGGGTTCGCGCGTGCAGCAGCTTCTGCCATTCCGCGTGGTATTTGACGGTCTCGGGTAGCTGCCCGAACGCCTGGGCGGGGATGTCGGCGGCGTCCACAAGCGCCTGCGGCAGCACGTCGCACACGATCGCGTCGCTCATCCGGTCGCGCCCGAATCCGGCCAACTGCCGGGTCTCGACCTTGAGTCCACCGAGCTGGGTCATGACCGCACCTCCCCGACGAGACCGAGATCGGGTCCGAAGTGGTCGCGGCGAACCGCGAAGTACTGTCTCCTGTGGTCGGCCAGGACGGCCTTGAGCGCCGAGGCGATCTCGGCGGCGGTTTCGGTTTCGCCGGCTCGGTAGTAGCGGTCGTCGATGACGACGTCGAAGTTGCCGTTGGCGTCGCGCAGCATGTGGACCCAGCCCTCCTCGGAGTGTCCACGCGCGACTATGGCGCGGACCTCGGCCTGGTATGCCTCGAGCGTGGTCTTCATGTCGTGACTTCTCCTGTCGTCGATGTGGTCGAGCGTTTGACGGCGGCGTCGAAGGCCACTTGTTCGGCGGTCTGCCAGTGGCGCAGCATGGTGGCCAGCTGGTGCGCCAGCTCCTCGGCGCTGTGCGTTCCGTACCTGTCGGGCGCGAATTCGACCGTCACCGTCGCGTTCAGGTCGGCGATCACGCGCACCGACTTGTCGCGCGACTGGAGCCGGATCCTGGCGCGATCGAACTCCTCGTCGAGACTGCCCACGGCGGGCTCCCTTCCGTTCGGTGTCGGTCACCAGCCTGGGTTGGCGGGTTTGGTCAACGGTTGGCGCGCGATTGGCGCGCCGCGCGCGGGAGCCAAGTGCCGACCAATCGAGGGCCAAACGCCGCGGGGAAGCCTGGTGGGAACGTGATTCCCCGAAGGATTGGTCTCCTGATGTCCCATACCCCACCGGTGTCGATGCGCACCGACGACGTGTATTCGCTGGCCGAGGCGCTGCGGCTCGACGCCGCGAGCTTCCGCGTCGAGGCGGCGCGGCTGATCGGCCGCTTCGAGCAGGGCGGGTCCGAGTCCGCTTGGGGCGTCGACGAACGCAACGTCCCCGCCGGTCACGCCGTGCGCCGCCACCGCGAGACCCAACAGCGGGCCGTCGCGATGCTGCGGCGCGCCACCCAGACGCTGCACGACATGAGCGCCTCGGCGCATGCGGTGGTGACCGCCTTCGGGGACCAGGACGCGCTCAACGGCGCCGACATCGATGACGTCGACCGCGCCATGAACCCACCCGCATCCACAAGCGACTAAACACAGAGGAGCACATCGCGATGGGCGAGTTCGACGCCTACACCGTCGAGGATCTCAACGAGATCGTCGACCCCGACCGTCCACACGAGCTGACAGCGCAGGCCGAGGACTGGGGGCGGCTGGCCTCCCTGCTGGGCGAATACGCCACGGCGATGCACACCCGCCTGGGCCAGGCGCGCTCCAGCTGGGGCGGGGCGGCGGCCGAGGCGTTCTTCGGCGGCTTGGGGCGCCACGCCGGTCACCTGTCGGCGGCGGGCGAGACCGCCGACGGCAACGCCGGGGCCGTGGCCGCGATGTCGAGCATCGCCGCCGACGCGCAGTCCCAGGTGAGCCGGATTCACTCCCAGTGGCGCGATCACCAGGCGACCGCGACGTCCCCCGCCGACGCCGACGCGCGCCGCAGGCCGTTCGACCTGGCCGCCCGCGAGGTGATGGAGCGGATGGCCGCCGACGCCGACGCGCAGCGGGCCGCCCTGCGCG
>NZ_DASQPW010000214.1:0-26448 GCF_035643755.1 Stackebrandtia sp.
GTGGGCATCGCGTGGGGCATCGTCTACCTGCTCGCCCACCGCCGCGCCGATAACGAAGAGAATCCTGAGACGAGCTGAGACTCTCCTGACAATCGGAGGCCACACCCCCGGCACCCGAGAGATGATGTGGGGGTGAAACGCATACTGATCGTCGGGGCCGGACACGTGGGGTTCTACGTCGCCGAACGCCTGTCGCGCAAACTGCGCGCGGACATTCGGCGCGGGGACGTCGAAGTCATGGTCGTCGATCCACAGCAGCACATGACCTACCAGCCCTTCCTGCCCGAGGCCGCGGCCGGACACATCTCGCCGCGCCACGGCGTCATCCCGCTGCGCCGCGCCCTGACGCGCTGCCGCATCGTCACCGGCAGCGTCACCCGCGTCGACCACGCGCGGCGGACCGTCACGGTCCAGCCCATCGTCGGGCCGTCCAAGCAGATCGAGTACGACCAGATCGTGGTCGCGCCGGGCTCGGTCACCCGCACGCTGCCCATCCCGGGCCTGGCCGAAAACGCCGTGGGCTTCAAGTCCATGGGCGAGGCCATCTTCCTGCGCAACCACATCCTGCAGCGCTTCGACGTCGCCGCGGCCACCACCGACCCCGAGGTCCGGCGCCGCGCCCTGACCTTTGTGGTCATCGGCGGCGGCTTCTCCGGCGTGGAGTCGATGGCGGAGCTGGAGGACATGACCCGCGACGTCATCAAGTACTACGAGGAACTCGACGATTCCGAGCTGCGCTGGGTCATGATCGAGGCCACCCAGCGCATCCTGCCCGAGGTCGGCCCCGTCATGGGCGCCTACGCGGTGGACCGCCTCACCAAGCGCGGCCTGGACATCCGGCTCAACACCATGCTGAAGTCGTGTGTGGACGGGCACGTCGTTATGTCCGACGGGGACGAATTCGACGCCGACACCATCGTGTGGACCGCGGGCGTCAAGCCGCACCCGATGCTGGGCGACACCGACCTTCCCTTGGGCCCCAAGGGACACCTGCGCTGCCGCCCCACCCTCGAGGTCGAGGGCGACGACGGCGTGGTGCTGGGCGCCTGGGGCGCCGGCGACTCCGCGCAGGTGCGCGACCTGTCGGGCTTCAGCGAGTACTGCACCCCCAACGCCCAGCACGCGGTCCGCCAGGCCAAGGTGCTGGCCGACAACATCGTGCAGTCCCGCTTCGGCAAGCCCCCCACGGAATACCGCCACAAGTACGTCGGATCCGTCGCCAGCCTCGGGCTCCACAAGGGAGTCGCGCACGTCTACGGCTTCAAGGGCAAGGGCATCATCGCCTGGTTCATGCACCGCAGCTATCACCTGATGAAGGTGCCCGGTCTGGGCCGCAAGACCCGGGTGGTGGCCGACTGGACGCTGGCGCTGTTCACCAAGCGCGAGACGGTGCAGCTCGGCGAGCTGCACGACCCCCGCAAGCCCTTCGAGGACGTGGCGATCGGGAGGGCGTCCGACGGCGAGGTCGGATAAGAACAACGTCGGCTGCGAGTCGTCGACCGTGCCGCGCAGCGCGTCGTAATCCACGGTGACGCAACGGATCCCGCGGTCCTCCGCCAGCACCCGCGCCTGCGGCTTGATGACCTGCGCGCAGAAGATGCCCTGCACGGGCGCCAGCAGTGGGTCGCGGTTGAGCAGCTCGAGGTAGCGCGTCAGCTGCTCGACCCCGTCGATCTCCCCGCGCCGCTTGATCTCCACGGCGACGCTGAGCCCCTCGGGGTCGCGGCACATCAGGTCCACGGGCCCGATCGCGGTGGGGAACTCCCGGCGCACCAGGCAGTACCCGTCGCCCAGCGGCGTGGGGTCGGCGGCCAGCAGCTCCTGGAGGTGCGCCTCGACCCCGTCCTTCCGCAGCCCGGGATCGACCCCGAGCTCGTGGCTGGAGTCGTGCAGGATCTCCTCGATCGTGATGCGCAGCGTGTCACCCGACTTCTTGTTGGTGACCGTCCACAGTCCCTCGTCCTCGGTGACGGCGCACGGCGGCGTCATCCAGTTCAGCGGCTTGTAGGAGCCGCCGTCGGCGTGCACCAGGATGCTGCCGTCGGCCTTGAGCATCAGCAGGCGCGGCGCCATGGGGAGATGGGCGGTGAGCCGCCCGGAATAGTCCACCGAGCAACGGGCGACGACGAGACGCATGGGCGATACCCTACCGGCGCCCGCGCGCGGGCCCGGAGCGACCGCTAGGCGTCCAGCTCGCGCACCAGCGTCACCGGGGCGACGGTGCGATAGCTCTCCTCGACCCAGTCGCGCAACAGGTCGGCGTCCACCCCGTCGGCGTCCACGGGGACGACCACCCAGCCGCTGCGTCCCAGGCCGTAGCCCGCGGGCTTGGCGCCGTCGATGCTCATGGCGTGGCCGTGGGCCTCGCGCAGCTTGACCGTGAGCGTCGTCGACTCGGGCCCGCCGAGGAAGGCGAAGATCTTCTTGCGCACCTTGACCACCTCGTCGTCCTCCCAGGGAGTGTCGGACCAGGCCTCGGGAAGAGACAGGGCGAACCGCCGGATCTCGGCGTGCGTGGAGTGTGCGCTCATGGCCGCGAGCCTACGGCGATCGGGTGACATTCAGGCGTGAACCAGTGTCGGCAATCCGACAGTTCGGGCGGCCCAGGTGTCGCGCGGCGGACGCTTTTCGGTCCCGCCATCCGCAAGAATGAAAATCGTGTCCAATATCAGCGTCGAGGAACTCAAGGCCGCCATCACCGCCGCCATGCAGCAGGTGAAGGACGGACAGGCCGCGATCTCCGGCGCGACCGAACGGCTCGAGGCGGCGCAGCAGGCGCTCGGCGCGATCCTGAAGGGTAGCGCCCACGCCTCGGTCACCGGCGCCCAGGCCGCCCTGGCCCAGGCCACCCAGGAGCTCGAGCAGGCGATGGCGGCGACCCAGGCCGCCAACGAACAGGCCGAGGCCTACGCGGCGACACTGTTATGTCCGATATAGAGACACTGGGGGCCACCGTCCGCGGGATCGCCGCCGAGCTGCCGGTGCCCAATGTCGAACTCGCCACCGACAAGCTCAACGAGGCCCACGCCGGGCTGACCGCGGCGATGCGCGAATCGATCGAGCCCGCCGGCGTGCCGCGGCTGTCGCAGGCGCGGGAACACGTCGACGCCGCGTTGCGGAAACTTCGCTCCGCCCGCAGTCAGCTGGACGACTATCTGGAGTCCATCGGCGTGTCTACAGTTAAAAAAGTAGATGAATCGCCATCTGTGAATACATCCGAACCGGCGGTGGTGGCGCCGGGAAGCACCGATTGGTGGCGGCAGCGGGTCAACGCGATATCGGAAGGCGATGCCCGGACCGAACCCGGCGAGGTGACGGTGACGAAGCTGTTCTCTGAACTGGTGGACGCCGCGCGGCGCGGCGACCGCGACGCGTATCGCGACCGGCTGCTGGTGGCCGGGGCTTCCGGCGGCTCCCGCCTTCCCGGGCTGTCGTGGCCGATGATCCGTGGGCTGGCCTCCGACATCCTCGGGCATTCTCCCACCACAAGGGACGACGACCGGCTGCGCGGCATCGTCCGCGCGGACCTGGCCAAGGTGCTGCCGAAGATCCCGGCGGACGTGGCGCTGGCCCAGTTGCACGGCGCCTGCAGCCTGCCCCACGAGCACCGCGACGCCGAGGGCAAGCGCACCGACGCCAAGCCCCACCCCGTCGACGCGGCCGCGGCCGGGCCGGTGGTGGTGGCGTCGCTGTTGCGCGAACGCGAGAAGACCCGGAAGGACAGCTGATGGCCGGATGGCGTACCCGCCTGTCCGCGCAGGTGGCGCGGGACCTGTCACTCGCCCGGGGCGCGGCCCGGGTGCTGTCCCAGCGCGCCGCCCAGCGCGCGGGCGAGGCCAAGCACAACGCGACCGCCGCGATGGACACCGCCCGCGACCGCCAGGCGCGGCTGACGGCCACCCACCGCAAGGTCGTCTCGGACATCACCGACCGGGCCGAGTCCGACATCGACTCGGCGGTGTCGGAGCTGTTGCGGCTCACCGAGACCCTGTCCTACGGGGCCGCCGGCGCCGACTGGCGACAGTGGACCATTGAGACCTTCGACCGGCGCCGCCCCGCCCCGCTGCTGCGGGTGGGCGGCCTGACCATCGGCTCGGGCGGCGACGACACCCGCCCACCGGCCCTGATGCCCCTGCTCGACCACGCCCACCTGCGCATCGCCACGGCGGCCGAGGCCGCGCTGCCCGGCATCCTGTTGCGCTGCCTGGGATGCACTGATCCGGGCGCGGTACGGCTCACCGTCTACGACCCCGAGCGGCTGGGCGGCAGCCTGGCAGGCTTCGCGCCCCTGGCCCCGGCCGGCCTGCTGAACTTCGTCGGCCCCCACGGCCTGTCGGACATGCTGGACGACCACGTCGAGCACGTCCGCCGCATCAACGCCACCGTCCTGGCCGGCGACCACGCCAGCCTGCGCGAGCTCGCCCAGGCCACCGGCCGCCGCCCCGAACCCTGGCGCGTCCTGGTGCTGCTGGGCGCCGAGCCCGCCGAGTGGACCAAGGACCAGCGCGCCCAGCTGTCGCGCATCCGCCGCACCGGAGTGGCCTGCGGCGTCCACCTGATCGTCATCGGCGACGACGCCGACGACTCCACCCACACCGAAACCTTGAGCGCCAAGCACTCCAGCCTCACCGGCGAGGCGGCGCTGCGGCTCGACCCCGCGCCGCCCGCGCCCCTGGTGAGCGGCACCTGCCGCCTGATCGCCGAGCGCCACTCCGCCGGCCCGCAGCCCACCCGGCTGTCCGACCTGCTGCCGCGCGAGACCTGGACGGCCAGCTCCGCCGCGGAGCTGTCCGTCCCGATCGGAGAGGGCGCCGACGGCCGGCTCGCCGACCTGGTGCTCGGCGACAACCCGCCGCACGCCCTGATCGGCGGGCCCTCGGGTTCGGGCAAGACCAACCTGCTGTACGCCTGGATCGGCGCGCTGGCCTCGAAATACCACCCCGACGAGCTCGCACTGTACCTTTTGGACTTCAAGGAGGGCGTGTCCTTCGCGCGCTTCGCCAGCGGCAAGCGCGACCCCAGCTGGCTGCCGCACGTCCGCCTGGTGGGCGTCAACATCAACGACGACCGCGAGTTCGGCCTCGCCCTGCTGCGCTACCTGCGCGACGAGCTGCGGCGCCGCGCCGAGGCCGCCAAGCGCCACGAGGCCACCAAGCTGGAGGAGCTGCGCGCCGTCGACCCGCAGGGCCGCTGGCCGCGCATCATGGCCGTCATCGACGAGTTCCAGGTGCTTTTGGACGGACGCGACGGCGTCGCCGCCGAGGCGGTCGCGCTGCTGGAGGACCTGGCCCGCCGCGGCCGCTCCCAGGGCATCCACCTCGTGCTGGCCAGCCAGGACGTCGCGGGCATCGAGGCGCTGTGGGGCCGCCCCTCGCTGATCGCCCAGTTCACGCTGCGCATCGCGCTTCCCAAGGCGCGCAGGCTCCTGGCCGACACCAACGCCCTCGCCGAGGAGATCCCGCGCTACCACGCCGTGGTGAACTCCGACTCCGGCGTCACCCAGGCCAACCGCGTGGTGCGGCTGCCCAACGCCAGCGACCGGCGCGTCTGGGATCCCTTGCAGGACAAGCTGTGGCGCGAACGCCCGGCCGACAACGACTCGCCGCTGCTCTTCGACGGCGACCACGTGCCGGTGCTGCCCGAGCCGCCCGTCGCCTCCACCGCCGACGCCGCGCCCGTGGCGGTGCTGGGCCAGGCCATCGACGTGGCCTCGCGCTCCGCCAGCCTGCGCCTGTCGCGCACCCCCGGGCGCAACCTCGCCATTGTCGGCACCCGCATCGTCGAGGCCTGCGACGTGATGGCCAGCGCCGCGCTGTCGGTGGCACGCCACCACGACGCCCGGGTGACGATCTGCTGCCTCGACCCGGACGCCGCCGCCCGCGCCTACCGGCTGGCCGGTGCCCTGGACGCCACCGGCGCCATCGTGGACTGGCGCGACAAGCTGGACGACGTGGTGGCCGAGTGGACCGAGCATCCCACCGACCGCCCCCACCTGGTGATGCTGTACGCGGTGGACGCCGCGGGCGCATCCTTCAGCGCGGCGGGCCGGGAACGCCTGCGCGCCATGCTGCTGGGCGGCCCGGAGCGGCGCGTGCACACGATCGGCTGGTGGCGCTCGGTGCCGCGGTTGCGCGAGGACCTGGGCGGCTTCGCGGCCCGCTTCGACGCCATCGACGCCTGGGTGGCACTCGACGTCCAGGGTCCGGAACTGGCGCCGCTGTCGCCCCAGCCCGGCGGCCCGCCCTGGTACCCCCGGCTGCGCCGCGGGCTGTTCTTCGACCGCGCCGTCCACCGTCAACCGGAGGTGTTGATTCCCTACGACACTGACGCCGTATTGCCCACAGTCGACAACATGCTGGCGGGGAGCCCGGCCGATGAGCACTGAGTCCCCTATGGACGTCTATCGCGCCGCGTGCGCCCGCTATACCAGCGCCGTGGTGGATGCCAGCAACCGCCGCGACTCCGCCGCCGCCCGCTACCGCGCCGAGGTCAACGAGGTCCGCGACGGCGCCCAGCAGGCCGTGGCCGGCCGCGACCAGGCCGCCCGCGAGGCCGACGCCGCCAAGAAGCTCGTCGCCGAGACAGACGACGCCAGCGCCGACATCTGGCGCCGTCTCACCGCCTACATCGGCACCAAACACACCGGCATGACCCCGCCGCCCGACTCCTCCGAACCGCTGGAGTCCGCCGCCGAGGTCCGCTCCCTGTTGGCGCGCACCAAGCGCACCATCGCCCTGGTGCAGCGCGGCGAGCTCCCCTTCGCCCCGCCCAAGCGCGCCCTGCCGGTCGCCGCGATCGTCGGCGCGATCGTCGGCGCCGCCGCCGCGATCGGCGCGGGTCTGCTGTTGGGCGGCGGCAGCGCCAACGTCCAGGCGATGCGCCAGGCCGCGGCCCTCGTGGTGGTGTTCGTCGGCGTCTTCGCCGGCATACCGATCGTGACGGGATGGCTGGCGGTGCGCCACCGCATCCGCGCCCGCCCCGTCCACATCGGAGCATGCATCGGCGGCGCGCTGGTGGCGATCTTCGTGCTGGCGCCCTTCACCTTCGCCTAGGTCGTTGATGCGGAGTCGGTGCGTCTGGCGGTGGCGCAGCCGTCGTTTCGCGAGGGCTTGCGTTTGATGGGCGGCGCGGTGTGCTCATTCGGGCTGTCGCCTCCCAAGGAACGTGGTGACCGCAAACAGGCGGTGTTCCCGGTCCACCGGCCGCCACCCGCATGTTCGGTACCGGCCCTGTCCTCAGGCTTTGAGGTGCCCCGTCGAAGGGCGGGGGATCGTCCTGTTGGGGGAGAACCTCATTGAGGGTGGTGGCGTACCGTCGCGGACGCCAATGGCCACGGCGTCGATGGGCCGGACCAACTGCCGGTCAGCACGACACCGTCCAGTTCGGAACCGACGTCAAGGCGGCGTACGACCGCCAGCTCAACGGCATCCGTCACGATCACTGTCGGATCACCCCCGGTAACGTGCTGGATCGCCCCCACATCAGGCACCGCCGTTTTCGAGCCCGCGCTGCTGGCGATGCTCATACTGAGCTCGCGAGGGTCGAGCCGCCCATCGACCTCGATGAACTGCTCGGCCTGGCCGGTGTTTCCCAGAATCGCGCTCGCCAAAGCCGCGACGTACACCGGATCGCCGACTCCGTCGTAGATCCAGCGCTCACCCAGCACCGAATGGTCAGCCGTGCCCAACAGCCACTCATCGCCGCCGTCCAGTGGTGCCTCCCGGTAGGTGAGCGGCACCTGGTGCACCGGCCCATCGCCGACCCGAACCAGCATCGTCTCGATCCCCACCGCTCCGTCCGGGTCATCGAAACGGAAGGTGTTCACCCGCGAAACCTCACCCGCCGTACCTGTGTACCAGTCACGTCCGGGCAGCCAGTCGGCCAGCAGTTCAAGCTTGGTGGGGCGCAGAGTTGCCTTATGGATCAATGCCATGCGCCGAGGATACTGCCGCGGTAACCGGGTTCGAAACATGTCGGTTCGACAATCGAACGTTCGTCAACTGCCGATATCTTGGTCCGCACACCTTGCCGGTCACCATGAAAGTGGTCCCATGTTGATTCCCACCCTCGAGCAACTGACGGCTGAACACGAAGCGTTCGCCTATCGCCAGCGCTTCGCCGTCTACGCACGGCTCTACGGACCGGCGGCGATCGCGTTCCTCGCGGTGTCACTGCTGCCGCTGTACGAAGACGGCGAACACATCCACACCGTCGCGTTGTCCCTGCATGTGCCGAACATAGCGTTGATGTTGACATTCACGACGATGATCGTCGTCCTTCTCATCGGGACGTTTCGTCCGTTCGCGTCATTCGTCGGTGGAGCGATCGCCGTGGCCGCATTGGTGCTCATGCTGGTGCTGCCGATGCAGCTGGGGGACCTCGAAAGTCTCGCCGACACGGGAGTGATCGCCCAAGCCATAGCCTTGGTGATACTGGTGACCGGTGTCATCCATCAAATCCATCGACTGGTCGACCGTCCCGAAGCTGCCGAGGATTCATCATCGCCAGGGGCGCGGCCGAACTCATCGAGTTCCTGACCGACGTGTTCGACGGCACCGAAAACCCCGCGGCGCCACCGTCACCACCGAGGTCTCACCGTTTTACGGTGGCTTCGACGATCTCGGGCCAGTGTGGACACGGGGTTCCCCGGCGGGCCCTAGCGGCGCAGCAGGCCGAAGATCCCGTCCGGGTAGCCGCAGCCCAGCTTCATGGCCGTGTCGATGTCGGCCTGTGACGCGTAACCCGAGTCGGCCATCTCCTGGGCCTCGCCCACGTGGGGCGGGATCAGCTCGGCGACCAGCGCCGCGCGGCGCGCCTCGTCCAGCTCGACCGTGGGGATCTCGGCGGAGTGGTCGTAGAAACCCGCGCCCGACTTGCGGCCCAGCTTCCCGTCCGCCACCAGCCGCCGCAGGATCGGCGCCGCCTCGTGGCGGGGGGACTCGCCGCCGCGCTTGAAGATGCAGTCCAGCACCTCGACGCACGTGTCGAGCCCGACGACGTCCATCAGCATCAACGGCCCCATGGGGAGCCCCGTGGTCCTGATCGCCGCGTCGATCTCCTGGCTGGTGGCCTCGCCCGCGCCGACCAGCTTCGCGGCCTGGTTCAGGTAGCCCAGCAACAGGCGGTTGGCCACGAAGCCGGGGCGGTCGTCGACGGTCACCGGGGTCTTGCCCAGCCGCGTCGCCAGCTGCTGCACCGCCGCCACCACCGCGGCGTCGGTGTGGACGGTGCGGATCACCTCGACCAGCTTCATGACGGGGGCGGGGTTGAAGAAGTGCATGCCCAGCACCGCCGCCGGCCGCTTGGTGCCCTCGGCGATCTCGGTGATCGGCAGGGAGGAGGTGTTGGTGGCCAGGACCGCGTCGGGCTTGCACGCCTCGTCGAGGCGCGCGAACAGCGGCGTCTTCAGCTCCATGCGCTCGGGAACCGCCTCGACCACGACGTCGGCGTCGCCCAGGGCCGCGAAGTCGGTGGTGAAGGTGAATCGGGCCAGGATGTCCTCGCGAGTGGCCTCGTCGATGCGGCCCTTGGCGACCTGGCGGCCCAGCGACTTGGCCACGTGCTGGCGGCCGCGCTCCAGAGCGGCGTCGTCGACCTCGAGTCCGAGCACGTTCAGACCGGCACGGGCGAAGACCTCCGCGATTCCCGCGCCCATGATGCCCAGCCCGACGACCCCGACGGTGTTGATCTCAACAGTCATGACCGCGAGTGTGCCATGCCGCCCGATTTGGTTACCCGTGAGTATTGTTCGGGGTTCCATTTCTCTCTAAGGTAAGTGGCATGAACACCGCGACCGCACCCACGATCGACGAGGGCTTCCTGGTCTCCACCCACCCGGGCACCGGCGCCGAGGTCGGGCGCCACGCCGTGGCCGACGAGCGGGCGGTGAACACCGCGGTCGCCGAGGCACGGGAGCTGCAGAAGTGGTGGGCGAACCTGGGGTTCGCGGGGCGGCGCAGGCTGTTGTTGGCCTGCCGGGCGGAGATGGCGCGGCGGGTCAGGGAGCTGGTCGCGGTGATCCGCGCCGAGACGGGCAAGAGCGTGTCGGACGCCTTCACCGAGATCGCCACCAGCTTCGAGCACCTGAAGTGGGCGCCGAAGCACGCCAGGCGGGTGCTGGGGCCGCGCAGGGTTCCCACGCCGCTGGACCTCATGGACCACGCCTCGTACCTGGAGTACCGCCCGTACGGGGTGGTCGCGGTGATCGGGCCGTGGAACTATCCGCTGCACACGCCGATGGGCTCGATCATCTACGCCCTGGCCGCGGGCAACACGGTGGTGTTCAAGCCCAGCGAGTACACCCCGTCGGTCGGGCAGTGGATCGCCGACGTCATCGCCGACGTGGTGGGGCGCCCGATCGTCACGGTGGTACACGGTCTCGGCGACGTCGGCGGCATGCTGTGTTCGGCCGATGTGGACAAGATCGCCTTCACGGGCTCGGTCGCCACCGCCAAGAAGGTCGCCAAGGCGGCCGCCGAGCGGCTCACCCCCGTGCTCATCGAGGGCGGGGGCAAGGACGCCGCGATCGTCGACGCCGACGCCAACCTCGACACCGCCGCCGACTACGTGGTCTGGGCCGCCTTCACCAACGCGGGCCAGTCGTGCACCGGCATCGAGCGGGCGTACGTGGTGGAGTCGGTCGCCGAGGAGTTCATCAAGCGGGTGGTCGCGGGCGCGGCCGCCATCAGGGTCGGCGACGGCGACGACGCCCACATCGGACCGATCACCATGCCCCGCCAGGTCGACGTGATCGCCCGCCACATCCAGGCCGCGGTGGACGGCGGCGCCGAGGTGGCGCTCGGCGGCCCCGAGGCCGTTCGTCCCCCCTATGTGGACCCAACGATCCTGGTGGACGTCCCCGAGGACAACCCCGCCGTCACCGAGGAGACCTTCGGCCCCGTCCTCGTCATCAACCGCGTCCGTGACGCCGACGAGGCCCTGCGCCGCACCAACGCCCTCGGCTACGGGCTGGGCGGCGCCGTCTTCGCCAGGCGCTCGGCGGTGCGGCTGGCCCGCGGCATGTTGTCGGGCATGACGTCCATCAACTCCGGCTTCGCCTTCGCCGCGGTGCCCTCGCTGCCCTTCGGCGGCGTCGGCGACTCGGGCTACGGCCGCGCCCACGGCGCCGACGGCCTGCGCGAGTTCGCCTTCGCCAAGGCCATCGCCAAGCGCCGCCTGCCCCAGGTGATCCCGCTGATGTCGATGAAGCGCAAGGACGTCCACAATCGCATCATCGAGAAGATCGTCACCCTGGGAGTCCGCAAGCGCTGAACCGACGCGCGGTTAATCTGTGCGTATGAGTCCCCGCCGCCATCGCCGTGCGCCCGAGCCGGGCCCGGTCGGTGGGCACGCGCGCGGCGGCATCCAGAGCATTGAGGACGGTTGGTACGTGCGCGGCATCCCCGGCGGCCACTCCGACAAGGCGTACCGCTGCCCCGGGTGCGACCAGGAGATCCCGCCCGGCGTCGCGCACATCGTGGCCTGGCCCGTGGACGGCGCCGCCGACGAACGCCGTCACTGGCACTCCCCGTGCTGGCGGGCCCGCGGCCGCCGCTCGCCCACCGTCCGCCGCCCGCGCCGAGGATAAGGGCCACGTCACACCGGGGCGCTTGAGACACTGGCGGGCGTGACGAAACTGCGCGCCAACTCGATCCTGCCCGCCCGCCGCGAGCCGCTCACCCTGGACACCGCGGACGGACAGCACCTGGTCGCGGAGCTGGCCCTGCCCGAACACCACCCGCCCAGGGCCACCCTGATCTGCGTGCACCCGCTGCCCACCCACGGGGGCATGATGGACAGTCACATCTACCGCAAGGCCGCGTGGCGGCTGCCCGCGCTGGCCGACATCGCGGTGCTGCGGTTCAACACCCGCGGCACCTCCAGCGTCCAGGGCACCAGCACGGGGGCCTTCGACAACGCCGAGGGCGAGCGCTACGACCTGGCGGCCGCCATCGAGTACGCCGAGTTCAACGACCTGCCCAACGTGTGGCTGGTGGGATGGTCCTTCGGGTCCGACCTGGTGCTCAAGTACGGGCGGGACCCGTTGGTGGCGGGGGCGATCCTGCTGTCGCCGCCGCTGCGATACTCCACTGAGGATGACCTGGCGGCCTGGGCCGCGGACGGGCGCCCGCTGGTGGCCCTGGTGCCCGAGTTCGACGACTACGTGCGGCCCGAGGAGGCGCGGCGCCGCTTCGCCGCGGTACCGCGGGCCGAGGTGGTGGGGGTGGAGCGCGGCAAGCACCTGTGGGTCGGCCACGCCGAGCTGGTGCTGGACGCGATCGTCCGACGGCTCAATCCGTCGGCCTCGCCGCTTCCGTCCGAATGGGACGGTCCCATGGAGTTCGGCGACACCAGCGCCTACGCCGACCGCACCGTCGCCGCCTTCGGCGACAAGGAGGTACCCGGACCGCCTCAGTCGCAATCCAGGTAGTCGCGGATGCCGTGGGGCAGCGACTTGTCGCAGTCGGGAAGCACCTTCCAGGCGCCGTCCTCCTTGTGCAGCGCGATCCGCTTCGTGACGGTGTCGGCGCTGTCGCGCTTGTGCGCGGGCACCTGGGCCACCACCCCGACGTAGCTGGACTCGGTGCAGCGCTTGGCGGTGATGCTGACCTGGCCGTAGCGGTCCTTCACCGCCGAGGCGATCGCGGCGTCGCTGGGGCACGGCGGTGCCGGGTCGGCGTGCGTGACGGCGAAGGTGGCCAGGCCCGCCGCGGCGGCGACCAGGAAGGTGGACGCGGTCGCCATCGCCACCTTGAACGAGCGGGTCAAACGCATGCGGCGCTTGCGTTTCTGCTTGGACGGCAGCGCGACGTCGGCGCCGCCGGGCAGCGGGGTGGGCCGCGGGCCCGAACGCGGCACCAGGTCGACGCAGGCGACCTTGGGGCGGGCGCCCGCCGCCAGCGGGCGGGATATGTCCACACTGGCCAGTCGGTCACGCAGGTCGGCGGCGCTGGGCCGCCGCTTGGGGTCGGAGTTCATCGCCATGCCGAGCACGTCGGTCAGCGCGATGGAGACGCCCGGAATGTCGGGCACGGGCGCGGCCCGCAGCAGGGGATCGGTGACGTCCTGGCCCTGCGATGCCAGCCACGGCAGGGTTCCGCCGAGCGCCGCGTACAGCAGCGTCGCGAGATTGTGGACGTCGGCCGACGGGCTGGCGTACAGCGTCCCCGCCTTGGCGGGCTCCAGGTGCTCCGGCGCCGAGTAGGCGGTGGCGGGCAGGCTGTGGGCCAGAACCGGTGCGGTGGCGTCGAACCCGGCGATCATCAGCTTGCGGCCGGGCCCCGACAGGATGGTGGCCGGCTGCAGCGCGCCGTGAATCAGGCCCGCGGTGTGGATCGTGGCGAGGGTGTCCGCCAGGGCCACGCCCAGCGCCCGCACCTGCCCGGCCGGCAACGGCCCGGTCTCGCGCAGGTCGTCGGCCAGGGTCGTGCGGGTGGCCTGCACCGCGACGTACGGGCACGCCTTCTCGGTGAGCCCGACGGCCGCGACCGCCGCGATGTGCGGGTGCGCCGACAGATGAGTGAGCCGCGATCCCCAGTCCAGAAAGACCTCCCGGGCGGCGCCGTCCACCCGTTGATGGGCGAGGGTCACCACGACGGGGGTTCGGCTGTCTCCAAGGGTTCCGGTGTAGACACTGGCTGCGGAGTCTCGATGCAGTAAACGAGCCAGATGAACCGCTCCGGCGGTAGATACCGCGGGCATATTCACCTCCACTCTCGTGTTGCCTGGCCCCAACGGGAACCCTAATGTACGTGGGGCCCGGCGTGCCACAGTTGGGTGTGACAACTTCGGTCAGGCAGCGTCCTGGCGCGGAATGTAAACCTCGCGAACAATGAGTTGGATCGCCGCCACCGTCGGTACCGCCAACAGTGCCCCGACGACCCCCAAAAGCGCCGCGCCGACCAGGATCCCGAGGATCGCGGCCAGGTCGGTGACCTTCACCGAGCGGCGCATGATGGTCGGGTAGATGACCCAGTTCTCCAACTGCTGGTAGAGAATGAAGAAGATCGCCGCGGCGAGCCCGACCCAGACGCCCTGCGTGAGCCCGACGAGCGTCACCACCACGGCGCCCAGGGTGGCGCCGATCTGCGGGATCAGGTCCAAAATGGCCACCACGAACGCCAGGGCGATGGCGAACGGAATCCCCGCGATGATCATGAACACAAAGGACGACACGCCCGCGGTGGCGGCGATGCCCAGCGCCCCAACGGTATACGCGCCGACCTTGGCGAGGATCTCGTCGCCCAGCTTGGACGCCCGCTCGCGGCGCGAGGCGGGCAGCAGCTTGTAGAACCCGTCCTTCATGCGGTTGAACGACACCAGGAAGTAGATCGTCAACAGCGCGATCATGAAGCCGTCCACCACGGTGCCGATCGCGACGCCCAGAATGGACGCCACCCCGCCGGCGGTGTTGATCACCGTCTTGGTGTCGATGCCCTTGGCTGCCGCCTTCAGCTGATCGAGCAGGTCGAACTTCTTGTCCAGGTTGATCAGCCATTTCTGGTGGCTGAGGTTCGTGACGTAGTCGGGAAGCTCCTTGATGAACTGGGCGCCCTGCGTGATGGCCGGCGGCACCAGCGCGAAGAAGCCCCCGCACAGCACCAGCACCGCCGCCAGGCACACCATCGACACGGCCACGCCGCGCGGCACTCCCCACCTCTGGATGCGCACCACGAGCGGATTCAGCCCGATGGCCAGGAACGCCGCCACCGCGATGATGATCAGCCACGACAGCGTGACCTGGACGCTGAGGTACAGCAGGTACGCCAGCAGCAGCCCGAGCCCCAGGAAGAAACCATTGTGGAACCACGAGCGGGTGAACGGCGCGCCGGCGTGGCCATAGCGCGGCTCCGCGTCCGGCGCCTCGGGCGCGGACGCGGGCTCGGCGGGCTGCTTCTTCCGACGGAACTTCATGGGCGGTCGCTCCCTAGCACGCTACGGACACGACCGCGTCTGGATCAGGCCGTGCGTGATCCAGTCTGCACCGCATTGGACTCCGATGGGGAGTCGGACCCGCCGGGGGGCTGGTTATTGCGGCCCCGATTTCCGTTGTTGCGGTTTCCTCGGTTCTTCTTCTTGCCGTTGCCATTGCCGCCGTGGCCGCGGTTGTTGCGCTGCTCGGGGCGAATGTCCTGGTTGGAGGATGACTCCTGCGCGTCGTGCGCGTCGATCTCGGCGTCCACATCGGCCGTGGCGATCTCGACGGTCGGGTCGTCCACCGGCGGCTTGCCCTGCTTGGCCTCGGAAACCAGCTTCTTGGCCTGCGCCCGCGCCGTGCCGAGAATCGCCTCGGCGTCGCGGCGGGCGGTCTGGGCGGCCGAACGCGCGCCGTCCTCGGCGCGCTTGCGGACGTTGGAGGCGCGCTTCTCGGCGTCGGCGACCAGCTGCTCGGCGGCGGTCTTGGCCTCCGACTCGATCTGGGTAGCCCTCGCCTCGGCCTCGGCGACCCGCTTGGCGGACTTCTCCTCGGTGGAGGCGGTCAGCGCGGCGATCCGCTTCTCGGCCTCCTCGGTGACGTTGTTGGCGTACGCCTCGGCCTTGTTCGCCTGGTCGCGGGCCTCGGTGTCGGCGCGGGTGGTGAGCTCCTCGGCGCGGGCGGTCGAATCGGCGGTGAGCTTGTCGGCGGCCGCCTTGGCCTCGGAGGTGAGGCGCTCGGCGGTGGCCCGCGACTCGGTGGACAGCTTCTCGGCCGCGGCCCGGGCCTCCGACGTCACCCGCTCGGCGTTCGACTTGGCCTCGGAGGTGAGCTTGTCGGCGGCCGCCTTGGCCTCGGTGAGCACCCGCTCGGCCTCGGCGTTGGCGGCGGCGGTGAGCTCGGCGGACTTCTGCCGGGAGTCGCGCTCCAGCCGCTCGGCCTCGGCCGTGGCGGTCGACACCAGCTCCTTGGCCTTCGCCTCGGCCTCGGCCGTCATCGTCGAGGTCCGCTGCTCGGTCTCGGCGACCCGCTTGTCGTACACCACGGACGCCTCGGACAGCTTGCGCTCGGCCTCCTCGGTCTTGGCGGCGGCCGCGGCCCGCTGCTGCTCGGTCTGGCTCTCGGCCTCCGAACGCAGCCGGGTGGCCTCGGCCTCGGCCTCGGCGCGCACCGTCAGCGCGACCGCCTCGGTCTCCTTCTGGAACTTGTCGGCGGTCTGCTGGGCCTCGGTGCGAATCCGCTCCGAGGCGGTCTTGGCGTCGGAGCGCAGCTTCTCGGCCTCGGCGTTGGCCTTGGCCATGGTCTCGGCGGCCTGGGTGGCGGCCGACTGGCGCACCTGCTCGGCCTCCAGCTCCGACTCCTGCTTGTTGGCCTGGGCCTCGGCCCGCAGCCGGTCCACCTGGGCGGCCAGCTTGTTGGCCTGCTCCTCGGCGGCCTTGCGGATCTGGTCGGCGGACTGCTCGGCCTCGGCCTGGATGCGCGCGGCCTTCTCGGTGGCCTCGTTGACCAGCTTCTGGGCCTGCTGGGCGCGCTTGTTCATCTCGGCGTCGACGATGTGGCGCCGATCGGCTTCGGCTTTTTCGGCGGCGGCGCGGCGGGAGGCCAGGGCGGTCTCGAAGTCGTGGCGGGCCTTCTCGGTCTCGGCCTTCACCTGGGCGCGCATCTTCTCGACGGCTTCGCGCTCGGTGGCCACGTCCTCGATGGCCTTGTGCTTGATGGCCTCGGCCTCTTCCTCGGCCAGGGTGAGGATGTGCTCCACCCGGGCGCCGAGGTGTTTGAAGGTGACCTTCTCACCCACGGCGGCGCGGCGCCGCACCTCCTGCACCTGGGCCTGGAGCTGCTGCACCTGCATGACCAGCCGGTCGACCTGGGCCAGCGCCTCCGCCTTCTCGGCGGCCAGCGAGGCCAGCTCGGTATCCATACTGGATAGATATTTGTCGACCTGCTTCTTGTCGTAACCGCGCAAGGCCTGCTCGAACCCGCGGTCCGTGCTGCCTGACTCGCCCAGGCTGCCGAAGAAGTCTGCGCCACCGCCATGCGACATAAGCCCCATCCTCACACGCGAAACCGCCCGTCACAGCCGATATGACGGGACAGCTCACGATCGTTAGTTCGCCGTCCGTATGACCGGACGGGAGCCAACCGCCCGGTTGCCCTACCTCCAGGGTGAGAGCACCTGCCGCTTAGACGGTAGCTCGAACCTATCGGTTTCGCGGCACCCACCCCGAAAAACATCGGGTTCGACTCCGTCACGGAGATGTGTCCAATGGGGATCACTCCCCGGTGATGCGGACGGGAACAAGACGGCGGCGGGCGGTAATCACCACCCGCCGCCGCGACGTAGTTAGGAGGCCGAAACGGCGTCGGAGTCCTTCTTCTTGGACCCCTTGTCTTCCTTGCTCTCCTCGGCGAGGCCACCCAGGCCGATGCCCTGCAGGTTCGACATCATGTTGCGCAAAGTGGACTGGACGCTGTCGCGCTCGCGCGTCAGCTTCTCGACCTCCTTGCGGGCCTTGGTCGTGGTCTCCTCGGCCTCGGCCTTGGCGTCCGCGACCATGCGGGTCGCCTCGGACTTGGCGTCGGCGACGGCCTTGTCCGCGGCGGACTTGGCCTTCTCGGTGGTGTCCTTGGCGTACTTGTCGGACTCCAGGCGGCGGGACTCGGCCGCGGCGTCGATCTCGCGGGCCCGCTCCTCGGCGGTGCGGGCGCGGGTCTCGGCCTCGGTGACCAGCTTCTGGGTCGCGGCGATCGCCTCGGCGTGACGCTCCGACTCCTCGCGCTCGGCCTTCTCGCGGCGCTCGGCGATCTCCAGGTCCAGGGCCTGGAGCTCCTTGTCCCGCTTCTCCTTGGCGTCGGCGAACAGCTTCGCCGCCTCGGCGCGCTTCTCCTCGGCGTCCTTGGCGGCCTTGGCGCGCAGCTGCGTGATCTCGCGGTCGGCGGTGGCCCGCAGGCTCGCGACCTCGCGCTCCACACTGGCCTTCAGCTCGGCGACCTCGTGGCCGGTGGAGGTGCGCAGTTGCTTGGTCTCGCGCTCGGCGTCGGCGCGCAGCGTCTCGGCCTCGCGGCGGGCCTGCACCCGCAGCTCGGCGGCCTCGCGCTCGGAGGCGGTGCGGGTGTTGCTGGCCTCGCGCTCGGCGGCCTGCTTGAAGCCGTTGGCCTCCTCGCGAGCGGCGTCGGTGATCTCGCGGGCTTCCAGCCGCGCGGAGGACAGGATGCCCTCGGTTTCGCGCTTCGCCTCGGCGCGGTGCTCGTTGGCCTGTTCCTCGGCGAGCCGGAGGATCTGCTCGACGCGGGTGCCCAGCCCCGACAGGGTGGGGCGGCTGTTCTCTTCCAGCTGCTGGGCCTGCTCGGCCAGCCGCTGTTCGAGTCCGGTGACCCGCTGCTCGGCCTGGCGCAGTCGACGCTGCGCGTCGGTCATGCGTGCCTCGGCCTCGCCGCGGGAGTTCTCGGTCTGCGACAGCGCCGCGTTCACCCGCTGGACGAAGTCGTCCACCTGGGAGCGGTCATAGCCGCGCAGCACATTGGCGAATTCGGGTTGAGTCGTTGACTTGTCGAAGAAGGAATTGGAGGGCTGCTGGGACATTGGCCTATCGTCGCAGATTCCCCTGGGGTGGGCGCAACCCCGGTAGCCGTTTTCCCTCGAAAATTTCGAGAAAATCACCCCGCGACGCGTCCGATGCGGAAAGATATGCGCCATTTGTCGGACTTGAGGTCCCTCGTAACGACTTGCGGGGACTTTGGTTATGGCCAAGAACTGTCGGGAAGACGACAAAGGTCTTGCGCGCCATGGCAAGTCATGTCAGGGAAAATCCGGCACCCGCGGCCGATCGCGCATCGACGAGGTGGCGCGGCCCATCCGCACCGGCCGCCGTGCTCACCCGCCGGGGTCGAGCACTAGCATGCTGGGCATGACGATGACCCTCAAGCCCGATGACTACGCCGTCGCCGACCTGGGCCTCGCCGAGTTCGGCCGCAAGGAGATCCGGCTCGCCGAACACGAGATGCCCGGCCTGATGGCGGTGCGCCGCGAGTTCGCCGAGACCCAGCCGCTGGCCGGCGCCCGCATCACCGGCTCGCTGCACATGACCGTGCAGACGGCGGTGCTGATCGAGACCCTCGCGGCCCTCGGCGCGCGGGTGCGCTGGGCGAGCTGCAACATCTTCTCCACACAGGACCACGCCGCCGCGGCCATCGTGGTCGGGGAGGGCACGCCCGAGGACCCGCGAGGCATCCCGGTGTTCGCCTGGAAGGGCGAGACCCTCGAGGAGTACTGGGACTGCACCGACAAGGCCCTGGACTGGGGCGACGAGGAACCCAACATGATCCTCGACGACGGCGGCGACGCCACGCTGCTGGTCCACAAGGGCGTCGAGTTCGAGAAGGCCGGCGCCGTGCCGGACTCCTCCACCGCCGACACCGAGGAATTCGCCATCGTCCTGAAGCTGCTGGCGCGCTGCGCCGCCGAGGACGACCAGAAGTTCCGCCGGATGGCCGCCGAGCTCCGCGGCGTCACCGAGGAGACCACCACCGGCGTGCACCGCCTGTACGAGATGGCGAAGGCGGGCAGCTTGCTGTTCCCGGCCATCAACGTCAACGACTCGGTGACCAAGTCCAAGTTCGACAACAAGTACGGCTGCCGCCACTCGCTGATCGACGGCATCAACCGCGCCACCGACGTCCTGATCGGCGGCAAGGTCGCGGTCGTGTGCGGCTACGGCGACGTCGGCAAGGGCTGCGCCGAATCCCTGCGCGGCCAGGGCGCCCGGGTGATCGTCACCGAGATCGACCCGATCTGCGCGCTGCAGGCGGCGATGGACGGCTACCAGGTCGCCACCATGGACGACGTGGTCGGCATCGCCGACATCTTCGTCACCGCCACCGGCAGCAAGGACGTCATCTCCGCCGAGCAGATGTCGCGCATGAAGCACCAGGCGATCGTCGGCAACATCGGCCACTTCGACAACGAGATCGACATGGCCGGACTGGCCAAACTGGACGGAATCGTCAAGACCGAGATCAAGCCTCAGGTCCACGAGTGGAGGTTCGCCGACGGCCACACCGTCATCGTGCTGTCGGAGGGGCGGCTGCTCAACCTGGGCAACGCCACCGGGCACCCGTCCTTCGTGATGAGCAACAGCTTCGCCAACCAGGTGCTGGCCCAGATCGAGCTGTTCGGCTCCACCGACCAGTACCCGCTGGGCGTGTACACGCTGCCCAAGAAGCTGGACGAGAAGGTGGCCCGGCTTCACCTGGATGCCTTGGGCGTCAAGCTGACCCGGCTCACCCCGGAGCAGGCGGAGTACCTGGGCATCGACGCCGACGGCCCCTACAAGGCGGAGTACTACCGGTACTGATCGTCTTGTCCCGCGACGAGACGGGCGGTGAACCCACACTCGGGTTCACCGCCCTTTTTCGCGACCACGCCGCATGGTGACGCGCCGTCCGCAAGGGAGGAGAGAGGAAACAGCGGGGGCCCGCCGGGGAGGCCGGGGCGCCAACCTCCCCATCCGACGTGGGTCGGCACAAGCTACCCGCGACTGTCAAACCCGGGTGGGGTTCACGGTGGCGGTGGCCTCGCGCAGATCCGCGTCCAGGTCACCGGTGTAGCCCTCGGCGGTGGCGGCGCGGCCCCGCATCACCACGTAGGTGACGAAGGCGCCCAGCGCCAAAACTCCAATGGGGACGGCGACGACCGTTGGCAGATTCGGGGTCACGAAACCCTCGATGCATCCGGCCACCGCCAGCACCAGCACCAGACCCAGCGCCACCACGACGCCGGCGCGCCCGGCCTCGGCCAGCGACTGACCGCGCGAGCGCCCCGGCTTCGGGGAAATCCACGACCAGCCGATCCGCAGGCCGACGGCGAACGACAGCAGGAAGGCCGACAGCTCGAGGAGGCCGTGCGGGGCGATGAGCCCGAAGAAGATGTCGGCGCGTCCGTTGCCGATCATGATGCCGCCCATCACGCCGGTGTTGAGCGCGTTCTGCCAGAACACCCACAGGGTCGGGACGATGAGCGCGCCGCCGACCAGCGCCATGCCCGCCAGCTGCGCGTTGTTCGTCCAGACCTCCAGCGCGAAGTTCTGGTTCTGGTATTGCGAGTAGTACTGCTCGAATCCCGTGTTGACCAGGGCGTTGATCTGGTCCTGCGGCATGATCGTCGTCTGCACCGACGGGTTCGACGCCACATAAGAGATCAGTATCGCGTTGATGAGGACGAAGACCGCGCTGGACGCCGCCCACCAGCCACCCGCCTTGTAACAGGCCGCCGGGAACATGTGGGTGAAGAAGCGCACGACGGTGCGCCAGCCCATCGCCCGGGTGCCGGTGATGGCGCTGCGCGCCTGCAACACCAGCCGCGACAACCGCGCCACCAGCAGCGGGTCGGGCATCCTGCTGCGCACCATTGACAGGTGGGTGGAGGCGCGTTGATACAGCATGAGCAGCTCGTCGATCTCGCCGCCGGAGTGTCGGCGCCCGGCGCGCGACAACTGGTCGAGCCGTCTCCATTCGCCGTCGTGCTCGGCGATATACGCGTCCAGGTCCACGCGCCGAGCTTATTGCACGCGAGCCAACGGCGGAAAAGGCACGGATTCGCCGGGCGCGTTTTGGTGTGATGTGGCGCCGATGCCGGGTTCTTCCCGATACCTTCCGTCAGTCTCCCGGGTAGTTTCTTTGCCAATACGGCGTTACGACCCCCCCAGGAGAGCCCCCATGCTGGTGCGTTTGCTGGGGCCGGTGCGCGTCGCCACGGGCGAATCGTGGGTGAAGGCCGGTCCCCCCAAGCAAAGCTGCGTGTTGGCCGCGCTCGTGCTGGCGCGGGGGCGGCCCCTGACGAACGAGGTCCTGATCCACCGGGTGTGGGGCGACCGGGCTCCAGCCTCGGCGCGCGGGGTGGTCTACAAACACGTCGCCCGGTTGCGGGATCTGTTGGGGCCGGCGGCGAACCTGTCGCGCGGCGGCCCCGACGGATACGTGCTCCAGGTCGCCGACGACCAGGTGGACGTGTTTCGGGCCCGGGGGCTGACGGACCGGGCGCGCGCCGCCGCCGATCGCGGCGATCATGGTGCGGCCGTTGAGCTGTGGCGCGAGGCGGGCGGGCTGTGGAACGGGCCCGCGCTGTCGGGTGTGGACGGTCCGTGGGCGCGGCGGGTGCGCCAGGGGCTGGACGGCGAGCACGTCGAGGCACTGGTGGGCCGCTTCGACGCCGAGCTGGCGCTGGGCCGCCACGTCGAGGTGGGCGCGGAGCTCGACGAGGCCGTCACCCGTCACCCCCTGGAGGAGAACCTGGTCGCCCAGCTGATGCTGGCGCTGTACCGCGCCGACCGGCCCGCCGACGCGCTGGGGCGCTACGGCGAGCTGCGCGAGCGGGTGCGCGAGGCGCTGGGCAACGAACCGACGCCGCGGCTCACCCGGCTGCACCGGCAGATCCTGCGCCAGGACCCCGAACTGGCCGCGCCGTCGCCGGCCCGGGCGCCCGCCGCGAACGTCCCCGCGCAGCTGCCGGCGGACGTGGCGACCTTCACCGGGCGCGCCGACCTGGTGGACCAACTGGTGCGCGGCGCCCGGCCGGGGGCGGCGAGCGCGGCGGTGACCGCGATGGACGGCATGGCCGGCGTCGGCAAGACCGCGCTGGCGATCCACGCCGCCACCCGGCTGCGCGGCGAGTTCCCCGACGGGCAGCTCTTCCTTGACCTGCATGGGTTCTCGCCGGACGTCCCGCCGCTGCCTCCCGGAGAGGCCCTGGATCGCCTGCTGCGCGGCCTCGGATACACCGGTGCGTCCATTCCCGACAATGTGGACGAGCGCGCGGCGCTGTTCCGCAGCGCCATCGCGGACAAGCGCGTGCTGATCGTGCTGGACAACGCCGCCGACGAGGACCAGGTGTGCCCGCTCCTGCCCGCCGCCGCCGAGAGCCGGCTGCTGATCACCAGCCGTCGCCGCCTGGTCGGGTTGGACGACGCGCGGCTGGTGTCGCTGGACGTGTTGACGCTCGGCGAGGCCATCGACCTGTTCGACCGGGTCGCCGGGCGGGAATCGGCGGGCGATTTGGCGGCGGTGGCCGACGTGGTGGAGCTGTGCGGACGGTTGCCGCTGGCGGTGCGGATGGCGGCGGCCAGGCTGAAGAGCCGCCGACACTGGACGGTCGAGCGGCTGCGCGATCGGCTCGCCGACCTCACCCGCACGCTGTCCGAGCTGGAGCTGGGCAGCCGCGGCGTGGGCGCGGCGTTCGAGGTGTCGCTGCGGGAGGTGCCCGCGCCGCAGCGCGACGTCCTGCTTCGGCTCGGCCTGGTCCCGGGCCCCGACTTCGACGCCGCGGCGGTCGCCGCGCTCACCGGAATGTCGCGTGTGGACGCCGAGGACGTCCTGGAACGGCTCGCCGACACTCACATCGTGGAGCCCGCCGCCGCGGACCGCTACCGCTTCCACGACCTGCTGCGGCTGTTCGTGCGGCAACGCGCCCGCGACGACCTGTCGGGTGCGCGGATCGAGGCGGCGACGACCCGCCTGTACTCCTATTACCTGCACTCGGCGCACCACGCCGCGGAATTCGAGCCGCTGCATCGGGTGCGCCGGGTGCTGCCCGCCTCGGCGGCGGGCGTCGAGCCCTTCCGCCCCGGCGACGCCGACGCCGCCGACGGCTGGTTCGAATCCGAAATGGACAACCTCGCCGCGGCGGTGACCGCCGCCGACCCCTCGCGCGACGCCACCGTCCACCTGCTGGCCGACGCCATGCACGGGCGCCTGTTGCGGCGCGCCGAATTCGACGCGATGGACCAGATCGGACGGTCGGGTCTGGACGCGGCCCTGCGGCTCGGCGACCCGCAGGCCGAGGCGGCCATGCGGGTGATGCTGGGCCACCTGGCGGAATCGCGCGGCGAGGTGACCGCCGCGGTCGGCGAGTTCGCCACCGCGCTGCGGCTGTTGGGCGACGGCGACGAACTGGGCCGCGTTCCCTTCGTCCTGGGCACCATCGGCGGCACCCTGATCAGGGCGGGCCGACTGGGCGAGGCCGCCGAATACACCCGCCTGGCCCTGGAGCGCCATCGGCGCGACGGCGACCCCACCGACGTCGCCTCCAGCCTCAACGGCCTCGGCCTGATCTGCCTCGACAATGGACGGCTGGACGAGGCGATCGGGTGCTTCGACGAGGCGGCGCGGATCTACGTCGCCGAACTGGGCCACCCCACCGAAACCATCCTGTGTAACCTCGCCCTGGCCCACGCCGCGGCGGGAAACCTCGACCGCGCCCTCGAATGCGCCACCCGGGGCCTCAAGCTGTCCCGCGGGCGCGACAACGTCCACTCCGACATGTCCATCATCGACACCAAGGCGCGGGTCCACATCGCCCGCGGCGAACCCGAGGCCGCCCTGGAGCTCGCCGAACGCGCCGTCGCCCTGGCGCGCGGCGTGGGATCCCCGATCCCGCTGGCCTACTGCACCGCCACCCTGGCCAGCGTCCCCCGCACCGACCCCCACCGCACCATCGACCTCGCCGAGCGGGCCCTGTCGGCGGCGCTCGCGCACGGACTGCACACCATCGAGGTCGACATGCTCACGGTCCTGGCCGCCGCGCACCACCGCGCGGGCCACCTCGCCCAGGCCCGCCGCCAAGCCGAACGCGCGGCGAACCTGGCCCGCGCCCGCGAACTGGCGGTGCTGGAGACGAAGGCCCGCGGCGTCCTGAACGAGTTGCACGCCGCGACCACCGAACACGCGGCAAGGAGTGGGGATGGCCCGCCGGGCGGCGCTACGGTGGCGCGATGACCGTCCAGCCCCCAACCCTCGCGCCCTTCGTACTCGACGTGGACGAGCGCGCCCCCGAGACCACCGACCACTGTGACTACTACCTTCCCGACACCCAGGCCCCGTCGGCGGCGATCGTCTTCGTCCACGGCATGCCCTTCTCGCGGGACTTTGGCAGCCCACGGCTCTGGCCGCTGTACCGCGGCTACGGGTCGCTCGCCGCGCAACGCGGCTGGGTCGGCGCCGTCATCGAACACTCCCTTGGCGAACTCGACGACGCGTCCTCGGCGGCCAGGCTGAGCGCCGCGATCGCCGAGATCCGCGCCCACCCCCGCGTCGACGGCGACCGCCTGGCGCTGTGGCACTTCTCTGGCGGCGCACCCATGGTCGCCCCCTACCTCACCCACCCTCCACAATGGCTACGCTGCGTCGCCCTGACCTACCCCAAGCTCTGCGACTTCATCAAACCCCTGGAACCCACCTTCCGCCCCATCTCCGCGATCTCGCCCGCCTCCCCGCCCGTCGTCCTGACCACCGTGGGCCGCGAGCGTCCCGAACTCGCCAAGGCGATCCCCGAATTCCGCCTTGCCGCCGAGACGGCGGGCGCCGACCTCACGGTCATCGACGTCCCCGACGGCCACCACGGCTTCGACGCCATGGGCCACACCGACCAATCCCGCGCCGCCGTCGTCGCGGCGATGGACGCGGTCTCGCAATTCCTCGCCCGTTGACGGTCACCGCGGCGAGGCAGCGTCGTCCTTTCGCGACAGGATGAAAGCGGTGGCCACCATGACCACGGCGGCCACCGCCAGCGCCCCGCGATCGCCCAGCCACACCGCCAGGGCACCGCCCGCGGCGATGAACAGCGGCTGCGCCACGGTCGTGGCCAGCGCCCACAGCGTCGCCACGCGCGCCAGAAGCCGGTCGGGCGTGCGCAGCTGGCGGTAGCCGACCATGATGGAGTTCGCCAGCGACGCGAAGAACAGCGTGCCGCCGAAACCGATGCCGCACATGACAAGCCCAGCAACACCAGGCGAGGCGAACACGATGAGCAGGTTCCACGGCCCGCGCAGCACACTGGCCCACCACAACGCGCGGACGGTGCCCATGCGGCGGGCCGCCCGCGTGGCCAGGCGGGACCCGACGAGGCCGCCGATCGACGGCACCCCCATGAGCAGCCCGTACTGCCACGCGCTGAAGTGCAGGTCCCGCAGGTAGAACAGCGTGTTCAACGGGGCGGTCATGCCGACGCAGCCCGCGAACGCCATCCAGCTCAACAGGAGTCGGCGCAGCGTCGGCCGCGAGGCCACGTACCGCAGGCCCTCGACGAGTTCGGCGTGCCGCGAGGTGCCGGCGCGCGTGGCGGGTGCGGGTTCGGCGGCACGGATCCGCCACACCGCCGCCGCACTGGCCAGATAGGACACCGCGTCGAGCAGGATCGTGCCCACCGCCGACAGCGCCGCGATCAGCGCGCCGCCCGCCGCGGGACCCAGCGTCACGCTGGCCCAGGTGGTGGACTGCAGGCGGCCGTTGGCGTCCACCACGTGCTCGCGGGACACCAGATTTACCAGGTTGGCCTGGGACGCGGCGTTGAAGGCCAGCTGGCCGAGCGAGTACACCGCCGCGACCAGGCACAGCTGGGCGAAACTCAGCAAGCCGAACGCGGCGGCGACGGGAATGCTTGCCCCGGCGGCGAACCGCGCCAGGTCGGCGGCGATCATCACGGGCCGCTTCGGGCGGAACTCCACGTAGGAGCCCAGCGGCAGGGAGGCGAGGACCGTCACCAC
>NZ_DASQPW010000215.1:0-5073 GCF_035643755.1 Stackebrandtia sp.
GCGATCAGCTCGCGGTGCGGCGCCCGCCGCGCCGGGTTGGCGTCGGGGCGGTCCCGCTCGGGCTCGGGCGCCACCACCACGGGGGGCACCGCGGGCATCCCCGGCTGCTCGGCGGACGACGCGGAATCGTCGGAGGCCAGCACCGACATGCCCCCCGCCGCCGCGACCCCCATCGCCAGGGTCGTCACCAAGGCCAGGGCGGCCACCACAAAGGTGTGTCGCGGCCATCCCCACTCCGACGAATATCCACTGATCAAACGCATCGCCGCCCCCGACTTTTCCAGGTGCACCACGTGGTGCCGCAGATTCGATGCGGACGGACCGCCCCAGTGTGGTGTCACCGCCCGCCGTTCACGCGACACCGATGCGTCCAGCATGCCTTACTTAGGGCGACAAGGCGAATGCTCAAACGTGTCGGGTTTCGGCACGCCTTGTCGAGTCGAACCGGGGCAGTGTCAGATATTACCGTTAGTCATCTGGCGATCTCATAGGGTCAATGTCATGATCACGGTGTGGAGCATCCAGGAGCTTCTGGAATGCTGGATGGACCCCAAAAGATTCGGCCATCGCGCGACAGGTTCGGCGATCCCGGCCACGCGCACCTGAACAGGGAGGACGTAGATGGTCAACGGCGATCAGAACAGTACTGGTCCCAAGAAAAAGGCGCCCGCAAAGCGCCGCAAGTCAGCATCGACACCGGCGGCGGACCCCGACATGGTGCAGTTGTTGACACCCGAGGGACGGCGAGTCAGCCATCCCGATTACGACGTCTCCATGACCGACGACGAGTATCGCGCGCTGTATCGCGACATGGTCATCGTCCGGCGCCTGGACACCGAGGGCACGGCGCTACAGCGCCAGGGCCAGCTCGGGATCTGGGCGAGCCTTCAGGGCCAGGAGGCGGCGCAGATCGGATCGGGACGCGCCCTGCAACAGCAGGACATGGTGTTCCCGACCTATCGCGAGCACGGTGTGCTGTGGACAAAAGGCATCGACCCGATCATGCCCTTCGGGCTGTTCCGCGGCGTCGACCTGGGCGGCTGGGATTCCCGCGCCTTCAAGTTCCAGATGTACACCATCGTGATCGGCGCGCAGAGCCTGCACGCCACCGGTTACGCGATGGGAATCACGAAGGACGGCAAGGTGGGCGGCGACGACGGCGAGGCCGTGATCGCCTACTTCGGCGACGGCGCGTCCAGTCAGGGCGACGTAAATGAGTCCTTTGTGTACGCCAGCGTGTACAACGCGCCGGTGGTGTTCTTCTGCCAGAACAACCAGTACGCCATCTCCGAGCCGGTGATCCGGCAGGCACGGGTGCCGCTGTTCAAGCGCGCCGACGGCTTCGGATTCCCCGGCGTGCGGGTGGACGGCAACGACGTGCTGGCCACCTACGCGGTCACCAAGACCGCCATGGACAACGCGCGGCACGGAAACGGGCCCAGCTTCATCGAGGCATTCACCTACCGCATGGGCGCGCACACCACGACCGACGACCCCACCCGCTACCGCGACTCCGGTGAGGTCGAGCAGTGGCAGGCCAAGGACCCGATCGAGCGGATGCGGACCTTCCTGCGCGACGACGAGATCGCCGACGCCGACTGGCTGGAGTCCGTCGACGCCGAGGCCAACGACCACGCCCTCAGTCTGCGGGAACGGGTGATCTCGATGCCCGATCCGCAGCCCGCCGCCATCTTCGACAACGTCTATCACGAGGGCTCGCAGCTGGTGGACAGCGAACGCGCCGAGTTCTCGAAGTACCACGCGTCCTTTGAGGGAAGTGATCACCGATGAGCCAGACACTTCGCATCGGAGGCGCCATCGGCGCCGGACTGCGCAAGGCCCTTGAGGACGACCCCAAGGTGCTCCTGATGGGCGAGGACGTCGGCAAGCTCGGCGGGGTCTTCCGGGTCACCGACGGCCTGCAGAAGGACTTCGGCGAGGACCGGATCTTCGACACCCCGCTGGCCGAGTCCGGCATCGTCGGCACCGCCATCGGTCTGGCGATCCGCGGCTACCGCCCGGTGTGCGAGATCCAGTTCAACGGCTTCGTCTACCCCGCCTTCGACCAGATCGTCTCCCAGCTGGCCAAGATGCACTACCGCTCCCAGGGCACCGTCCCGCTTCCCGTGGTGGTCCGGATTCCCTGCGGCGGCGGCATCGGCGCCGTGGAGCACCACTCCGAATCCCCCGAGGCGTACTTCGCGCACACCCCCGGCCTCAAGGTGGTGTCGGTGTCCAACTCCCAGGACGCGTACTGGATGATCCAGCAGGCCATCGCCAGCGACGACCCGGTGATCTTCTTCGAGCCGCTGCGCCGTTACCAGGAGAAGGGCGAGGTGGACGTGTCCATGGCGGACGCGCCGCCGCTGCACTCCGCCCGCGTGGAGCGCCCCGGCGACGACGTCACCGTCGTGGCCTGGGGCTCGATGATGAAGGTGGCGCACGACTCGGCCACCGCGGCGGCCGAGGACGGGCGCTCGCTCGAGGTGATCAACCTGCGAACCCTGTCTCCGCTGGACATGGCGCCGGTCTTCGCGTCGGTGCGCAGGACCGGCCGCCTGGTCGTCGTCCACGAGGCGCCGTCCCATGTGGGCATCGCCGCCGAGATCTCGGCGCGGGTCACCCAGGAGTGCTTCTACTCCCTGGAGTCCCCCGTGCTGCGGGTCACCGGCTACGACACGCCCTACCCCGCCGCCCGCCTCGAAGAGGACTACCTGCCCGATTTGGACAGGGTCCTGGACGCGGTCGACCGGACGTTCACCTACTAACGAGGACACGGGATGTCGAAGTTCGAACAGTTCAATCTGCCGGATCTCGCCGAGGGCCTCGTGGACGCCGAGATCGTGAAGTGGCTGGTGGCCCCGGGTGACGACGTCACCCTGAACCAGCCGATCGTCGAGGTCGAGACGGCCAAGGCGCTCACCGAGATTCCCTCGCCGTACGCGGGCCAGATCTCGAAGCTGCACCACGACGAGGGCGCCACGGTCGACGTGGGCCAGCCGCTGGTCACCTACGACCTGGATCCGAACGGCGAGGCCCCGGCCGAGCCGCCCGCCGAGCCCAAGGCGGACAACGGCGGTGGCTCGCTGATCGGCGAGACCACGGCCGACGGGCGCACCGCGGTGCTGGTGGGTTACGGACCCAAGGCGGTGGTGGCGAAACGCCGCGCCCGCAAGGGTTCGGCGGCCCCCGCGGCGCAGGCGCCCGTGGCACCGCCCGCCCCCGCCCCGGCCCCGGTTCCGGTCGCGCCGACCCCTGCCGTCGCCCCCTCGGGCGGCGGCAGGGCGCTGGCCAAGCCGCCGGTGCGCAAGCTGGCCAAGGACCTCGGCGTGGATCTGTCCACACTGGTGGGTTCGGGGCCGCTGGGGTCCATCACCCGCGACGACGTGAACGGCGCGGCGGCGGGTCCCGCCACCGTGACGGCCGCGCGTCCCGTCGGCGGCGAGGAGCGGATCCCGATCAAGGGCGTCCGCAAGCTCACCGCCGCCAACATGGTCGCCAGCGCGTTCACCGCCCCGCACGTCACCGAGTTCCTGCAGCTCGACGTCACCGACATGATGGCGACGGTGAAGCGGCTCAGGGAGCTGCCGGAGTTCGAGGGCGTCAAGGTGTCCCCGCTGCTGCTGGTCGCCAAGGCCATGCTGCTGGCGGTGCGGCGCCACCCGATGATCAACTCGTCCTGGGACGAGGCGGCCGGGGAGATCGTGGTGAAGCACTACGTCAACCTGGGCATCGCCGCGGCCACCCCGCGTGGGCTGGTCGTCCCCAACGTCAAGAACGCCGAGCAGCTGAGTCTGCGCGAGCTGGCGGAGGCGCTCACCGCGCTGGCCACCACCGCGCGCGACGGCAGGACGCCACCGGCCGACATGAGCGGCGGGACGATCACCATCACCAACGTCGGGGTGTTCGGCGTGGACACCGGGACGCCGATCCTGCCGCCCGGCGAGTCGGCGATCCTGGCGTTCGGCGCGGTGCGCGACCTGCCGTGGGTGCACGAGGGCGCCGTGGTTCCGCGCAAGGTGACCACGCTGAGCCTGTCGTTCGACCATCGCATCGTCGACGGCGAGCTGGGATCGAAGTTCCTGGCCGACGTCGGTCGCTTCCTGGCCGACCCGGGCACGTCGATGCTCGCCTGGACGTAAAACGCTTGAGCCCCAAGGGCCCCGCCGCGATGATCCGCGGCGGGGCCCTTTGCCATTCCCGAAACCCCCATGATCGACGTCACGTGAGGGCCTTCACCTTAAAATCAATGGAATTTCTCACTAGTGTCTGGTGTAATAGATGGGACGACGAGGCCAGAACCTAAAGACGAGCGGAGCCCAGAATGAGCACCTTCAGCCGGATCAAGAACTACCGCCAGCAGCGCGCCGACCGTGCCGCCTACCGGGCCGAGATGGCCCGCCGCGCGAGCAACCCCAACGACCGCGCCCGCCTGGACGTCATGCTTTACACCAGCCGCCTCATGTAAGCGGCCCGAAACTTTTCTCTCTCTGGGGTATGGGGTGCCAATGTGGGGCACCTAGGACCGGTGATCGCATCCGAAAGGACGCGGTCACCGGTTTTTCTTGTGCCACACCGGCCCAAAGGCGAAGGCATTTCCATTAATCGATAGAAAACGGGCGTCGGGGCGAAAGGTCGCGGGCGGTCGCGGGCCGTGGTCGCGATTCGGTAGCGTGTATGCCGAATCATTGAGGATTGACACACGAGCGTGCGCTGGCACGTGGGTGCGAAGCAGGAGGCGCAATGACGTCCGATCCCAATAACCCGTCGGCGTCGCCGGGTGAACCACCCGCGCACAACGATCCGCCTGATGACGAGAACACCTCGGTGATTCGTCCGCAGGGGGGTGGACAGCAGCCCTCGGCCGAACCGCCGACGGCGCAGACGCCCCTGCCGCAGCAGCCCGAGGACCCGGGCACCACGCAGCTGGGGCGCAATCCCCACAACCCGCCGCCCGCGGCCCCCACGTCCGGCTCGGGCGCGCAGTGGCCGCAGATGCCCCCCGCGCCGCAACCCTCGCCGCCGCAGTCGGGACTCGACGAGAACACCTCCGTGCTGCCCGTCCAGCAGCCG
>NZ_DASQPW010000216.1:0-30065 GCF_035643755.1 Stackebrandtia sp.
CACGGACCTGAGCGACGACGAGCTCGCCGCGGCCTTCGCCGACAACCCGCTGGGCCAGGAGCGGCAGCAGACGCCGCTGGCGGTGGTGGTGCGCGGGCCGCGGCTGCCGGTGCCCGCCGCGGCGTCCGATCGCCGCGACCAGGCCGACCGCCTGCCGCTCAACCCGCCGTACGACGAGGCGCGCGGGGCGGGGCGCCACGACGTTCGCGAGGCCCAGCCGTCGCGCTCGAAGGACGCCTCGTGACGCCCCGATAGGCTCCCTCGGTGCGCGAAGGGACCCGGGTGTTTCGGTTGTGGGACGGCGAGCCCGACGCCGCGGTGGAGCGGCGTGACGGCATGGTCGTGGTGTCGCGCCACGCCCTGGTCCGCCAGGTCCTCAACGACCCCGCGACCTTCGCCGCCGACAACGCGCTGGACGCCGCCTCCCCGATCCCGGTGGAGGCGATGCGCATCCTGGCGCGCCGCGGCTTCCGGCTGCCAGCCACCCTGGCCAACAACTCCACCGCCAGCCACCCGGCGCTGCGCGCCATCGTCGCCGAGGCCCTGGCACCCGCCCGGGTGGAGGCGCTGCGCGGCTGGCTCACCGGGCTGGTGCGCCGCCGCCTGATCCCGGTGGAGCGGCGGCTGCGCGCGGGCGAGGACGTCGACCTGTATCCCGTGCTGGCGGCCGACATCCCGCTGCTCGTGCTGTCGCGGCTGGTGGAACTCCCCCGCGACGACACCGCGCTGGTCAAGCGGTTCTCCCGCGCGGCGCTGGAGCTGTTCTTCGCCCGGTCGTCGCCGTCGCGGCAGCGCGAACTGGCCGAGCTGGTGGGCGAGTATCACGCCCGGCTGCGCCGATTCGTCCGCTCGGCGGGCGGCATGGTGGCGCGCGTGAGAGCCGAGTGCCGCGCCGACGGCCTCGGGGAGGACGGCGTGGTGGCGGCGCTGTTCTTCCTGCTGGTGGCCGGGCAGGAGACCACCTCGCAGTTCCTCACCCTGCTGCTGCGCGAGATGCTGGCCCGCCCCGAACTCGCCCGCGGCATCGTGCGGGGCGGACACGGCGTCGACGCCGTCGTGGAGGAGGGGCTGCGGCTGTGTCCACCGATCGTGAGCTGGCGCCGCGTCGCGACCATGGACACCACATTGGATGGTCGGGAGGTTCGCGCCGGGGACAGCGTCCTGTTGTGGCTGCAGGCCGCGGGAACCGAGGCGTGCGGGGAATCCTTCGTGCCCGGCCAGCGCGGCTCGCGCCGCCATCTGGCGTTCGGGGCCGGGGCGCATCGCTGTCTCGGCGCCCACCTGGCCCGCATGGAGGCCGCGGTGGTCGCCGCCGAGGCCGCGCCGGCGCTGCGCGGCTGCCGCGTGACGCGCGAACCCCGTTGCCCGGACAACCTGTCGTTTCGAATGCCCGACGCGCTCGTCGTGGCCCGAACGGTGCCAAGGCCCCCGGGCTGCAACGCGAAACGGACATCGCGCGGTTGAAGTCCGGGGACCTTGGTGGAGGGGAGAGGGGGGTCAGTTGTGGACGCTGGGAAGGTCCGGCCACTGCTTGTCGGTCGGCTTGTACAGATAGCACACTCCGCCGGAGCCGCCGAGGATCTTGCCGTCGGCGTCCTTTCGCTTGGTGCGCAACCAGATGTTCTCGAACTGGCGGCGCTTGTACACCCGGCGCACGCCCTCGTCGTCCTTCGACACCGGGTCGTTGGCGATCACGTCGCCGTCCTTGGTGAACCCGATGACCGTCATCAGGTGGCCCGCCGTGCCGTAGCCGGCGCCGTCGAGTTCGCTTTCGATGAAGGACTGCGAGGTGATGATCGGGAAGCCCGCCTTGACGAGCTTCTCGGCGTCGTCGAGCGAGCGCAGCCGGGTGACGATCGCGTCCATGTCCTTGTAGGTCGCGGCGTAGGCGGCGTTGAACGGCCAGTTTCCGCAGCCGTCGTAGGCCTTGTCGTACGTGGAGCGCGCCGAGAAGTCGACCTGCGGGTCCTGGTAGCTCGGGTCCACCCAGGACAGATCGTCCTTGGTGGGCTTGCGGCCCCACGATTCGATGATCATCTGGGACGACGTCGGCGAGCACCACGCCTCGCCGCCGCCCCCGTACTCCGGGTACTGTCCGGAGTGGATGCTTTGCGAGAACCGCGGCACCTTCAGCTCGACGCCCGCGGCCTCGCCGGGCTTGGAGGCGGGCACCTCGAAGCGGTCGGGGATGAAGGAGCTCATCGCGCCCACCCGCCACACCGTGGGGGTGATGTCGGTGCCCGGCTTGCGGCACAGGGTCACGCGCAGCTGGTACGACGCCAGCTGGTGTGTTTCCGGGTCGCTCATGGTGAAGGTGTCGGTGTCGATGAAGCTCCGGTCGTCCTTCTGTTTGTCCACAGAGGTACGCGTGACGTCCTTTTCTCCCTTGCACCAGATTCCCATGGTGTACCAGGGGGTCTGCTTGCCGTCCTCGTACGAACCGCGCATCTCGGTCCGCAGCCAGGATCCCTCGGGAGTGTCGACATTCCAGCTCGCCACCAACTGGCTGGCGCCGAACTTCAACTTGTGGGTGGGCGAGGTCCAGGTGGCGATCTCCCATTCGCTGGACTGACCGGTGTGCGGGTCCTTGTAGGTTATGGTGTCGATCGCCTTGGACACCACGATTCCGGCGCGGCCTCCGGGGCTCGCGGCCACTCCGTCGGCCTTGCCCTGTGCCCATTCCTCGGCGGATCTCCACGAGACGAAGTCCACATTCGCGTCGGCGTCGTGGGTCTTGCCCGGCGACAGGTCGTCGTCGGCGAACGCCAACCGCGACGCGACTACAGTGGAGGTAGCGGCCAGACCGGCAGCCAGGATAGCCCGGCGCGACATATATTTCCTCATGTGACGGGTCCTAGATAGATATCGATGAGGGTCAGCGAGCGCATGATCGAATGTTCATCACCATTCATAAAGGTATGATCCATAATTTGCACATAGCAACCTAACCGCGTTATGGTGTCGCACCACTCCGCAATCGAAAGGTGCTGATTTGCTGCCCGACCGGCTTCAGGCAACCTTCAGTCCCGATCCCCAGAATCCCGCACGCGGCCTCATGCTGTGGTGGGGCGCCGACGCCGTGGACTCGGCTCGCGCCCTGGGATTGCCGGACGGCGCCCCGGGCCGGGCGCTGCTGGCGATCCCGGACGAGAACGGGTTGAGCGCCCGCCGGGTGCCGGTGCGCACCGTTCCGTTGACCCAGGCGCTGCCGCCGCTGGCGACGCTGCGGCCCACCAAGAGCACCAGCGACGCGGTGAAGGCGTGGCGCATCGCCGCGCAGTGGGTGCTGTCGAACGCCGACGGCGGACGGCTCGACGAGCTGGCCGCCGCGCTTCCCCCGGCCGCCCACGCGGCCTGCCGGGACGACGCCACGGTGTGGACGCCCGCGGCGACGCTGCGGGGGTTCGCCACGGCGGTGCGCTCGGCATACATGTCCACAAGCGACATCGGCCAGGAGCTGGAGAACGCCCGCGAGTCCACCGCCGACGTCGAGGCGATCCGCGCGACGCTGCGCCCCTACCAGCGCAACGGCGTGGCCTGGCTGCGGGCGGTGGCCTCGTGTCGGCGCGGCGCCCTGCTGGCCGACGACATGGGTCTGGGAAAGACCCTGCAGGCGATCGCGCTGTTGGCCGACCGCGACGGCGCCCGCCCGCATCTGGTGGTGTGCCCGACCTCGGTGGTAGGCAACTGGGCGCGCGAGGTGGAGAGGTTCGCGCCGGGGATGGCGGTGGTGCGCCACCACGGGCCGCAGCGCCGCGAGGTGGCGCGTTTCGATCCCGGTAGCGTGGTGATCACCAGCTACAATCTGTTGAAGCGCGACATCGACCTGCTGTCGATCATCGACTGGGACGTCGTGGTTCTCGATGAGGCGCAACAGATCAAGAATCACACCTCGCAGACGGCGAAAGCCGCGCGTCAATTGCCCGCCAATATTCGCCTGGCGCTCACCGGAACCCCGATGGAAAATCGGCTGTCGGAGTTGTGGTCGATTATGGATTTCGCGAATCCGGGAATTCTCGGCAGCTACTCACGTTTCAATAAGCGCTTCACGGTTCCCATTGAGTCTCGCCACGACGCGCGCATCACCGAGCGGCTGCGCACCATTGTCCGCCCGTTTCTGTTGCGGCGCCTGAAGAGCGAGGTCGCCGCGGACCTGCCCGCCAAGCAGGAGTCGATCGTCAGCTGCTCGATGACCGCCGAGCAGGCCAGGCTGTACCGCACGGCGGTGGATCGGGCGCTGGGCGACGGGTTCGGTTCCGGGATCCAGCGCCACGGACGGATCCTGAAGCTGCTCACCGAGCTGAAGCAGATCTGCAACCACCCGGCCCACTACCTGCGCCAGACCGCGCCGCTGTCGGGCCGTTCGGGGAAGCTGGCGCGCGCCACGGAGCTGCTGGCGGAGGCGGTGGAGGAGGGCTCGCAGTCGCTGGTGTTCACGCAGTACCGCGTGATGGGCGAGCTGCTGGCGACGCACCTGCGCGAGACGCTGGGGCTGGCGAGGGTGCCGTTCCTGCACGGCGGGGTGTCCCAACCGGCGCGCGACGCCATGGTGGAGGAGTTCCAGTCCTCGGCGGCTCCCCCGCCGATCCTGCTGGTGAGCCTCAAGGCCGGCGGTACCGGCCTCAACCTGACCGCCGCCACCCATGTCGTCCACTATGACCGGTGGTGGAATCCGGCCGTCGAGGACCAGGCCACCGACCGGGCCCACCGGATCGGCCAGACCCAGCCGGTGGACGTGTACAAGCTGGTCACGGGCGGCACCCTGGAGGAACGCATCTCCGATCTGTTGGAACGCAAACGATCCCTGGCCGAGGCGATCGTGGGCACCGGGGAGGACTGGATCACCACCATGGACGATTCCCAGCTGCGCAAGCTCGTCGAGCTGTCCGAGCTGGAGGTGGCGGAGTGACGACGTACGGCCGCACCGACTGGGGAAAGCGCTGGCTGCGCACCCTCGAGCAGCTCGGGCTCACCTACCCTGATTCGCGGATGGCGCGGGGACGCGGCCTGGTCGGCAAGGAGGCCGTCGACCTGCTGCACGCCGAGCCCGGCGAGATCTCGGCGTGGGTCGACGCTCCGCGCAAGTCCTTCGGGGTGTCCATCACGCTGCCGATCTTCGACGCGGCGCGCTGGAGGCGCTTCGACGAGGTGACCGCGTCGCGGCTCGGCAACCTGGCCGACCTGATGGACGACCGGCTGCCGACGGGCATCGATCGCCAGCTGGAACCGTTCGGGCTGTCGCTGTTCCCCTCCGACGGCGAGCTGTCGACCTCGTGCCCGTGCAAGGACCGCACGCCGGTGTGCGTGCACGTCATCGCCGTGACCCACGCCTTCACCGTGTGGTTCGACGACGACCCGTTCCTGTTGCCGCTGATGCGGGGGCGCGAACGCTCCGACCTGATCGACGCGCTGCGCGCCTCGGTGCCCGCCATCGACCTCGGGGCGCCGCTGGACGAGACCATGCCGGTCGCCGAGCTGGCCACGGCGGACTTCTACGCCTCGACGACGAACCTGGAAGCCCTGGCGCGCTGACGATCTAGAAGAAGGTGCGGATCGCGTCGATCACGACGTCGTCGGCGTCCAGCACCGGAATCAGGCTCCACTTGTCGAAGGCGGTGCACGGGTGCGAGATGCCCAGGCGCACCCGGGTTCCCACGGTGAGGTCGGTCAGGTCGCCGCGAAGGAAGGCGTGCTGGTCGTTGAGGTCGGTGACGGTGGCGCCCGGGAGGTCAAGGGGCAGGGGCATTCCGGCGTCGAAGGGCAGGTCGCGGCGGCCCGCGTCCAGGATCGCCAGACCCGGTTCGGGCATGGACAGCACCGTGGCGTGCAGCCGCAGCGCCGCGCGCAGGTCGGGTCCCGCGCCGCCCCGGGCGGCGGGGGTGACTCGGGCGTAGAGGCCGTCGTCATGTGTCACATACGATCCCGCGCGCAGCACGGTGCGGGAGGGACAGCCGCCGAGGAAGCCCAGCCGCTCGGCGACCTGGTCGACGTACTGGCTGCCGCCCACCGTCAGCATGGGGGTGTCGGTCTCGAAGCTCAGCGATTCGAACAGGGCGCGCAGTTGGCCGAGGAAGCCGTCAACGGTCGCCAGGTCGGCGGGCCCGGTGCCGTGGGTGAGGGCGCCCTCGTAGCCCGAGACCCCGACCAGGCGCAGGCCGGGTGCCGAACGGATCGTCGCGGCCACCTTGCGGGCCGCGTCGTAGTCGCGGACGCCCGCGCGGCCGTCGCGGCCGCCGAGTTCCACGCACACCGCGATGGACGTGCCGTCGCCGCGCAGCGCCTGATCCATCATGGACACCGTCGCCACCGAGTCGGCGAAGCACGTCACCTCGCCGCCGCGGGCGGCCCAGCGCACCACGTCCGGGTTGGGCAGTTCGTTGGCCACGATGACCCGCGGCACCCCGAACGCCCGCGCCACCGCCAGCTGCGCGGCATTGGCGACGGTGATCGCGCCGGCGCCCGCCTCCAGCTGTCGGCTCCAGATCTGGGGCGCCATGCTGGTCTTGCCGTGCGGCGCGTGGCCCAGGCCGTTGTCGCGGCACCATCGCGCCATGGCGTCGATGTTGTGGGACAGGGCGTCGGCGTCCAGCGTCATCACGGGAGTGCCCAATTGCGACAGACGGGGTCGGGCGCGCAGCCACTCGGCGACGGTGACCACCCGCGCGCCGGGGGCGATCGCCTTGTAACGCCAGTCCAGTCGCTCGTTGTCCAGGGCCCGCAGCGCGACCGCATCCAACATGTAAGGCTCCTTCATAAACGGCAAGGTATGTTACCGAGATGTCAGACAAGACCGCCATCAGCACCGATGCTGCCCCTCGCCCCGCCCACGCCTTCCCCCAGGGTGTCCGCAAGGGCCCGATCGTCCAGGTGTCGGGGCAGGGACCGGTGGATCCCGACACCGGGAACCTGGTCGGCGAGGGCGATGTCGCCACCCAGACCATCCGGGTGCTGCGCAACGTCGAGGCGATCCTGGCCGCCGGCGGCGCGACCTTCGAGGACGTCACCATGCTGCGGGTCTATCTGACCACACAGGACGATTTCGCGGCGATGAACGAGGCGTACGGCGCGTTCGTGTCCCAGCGGATCGGCGACGGAGTGGCGCCGTGCCGCACCACGGTTTTCGCCGGGCTGCCGCGCGAGGGCATGCTGGTGGAGATCGACGCCCAGGCCGTGGTCCTCTAGCGCGACAAGCGATCCCGCAGCCCGGCGCGGCCGAAGATGATGCGCTGCGCCACCAGCGTCGCGATGCCCGCGGTCACCATCCCCGCGATGTTGACGCCCAACTGGATGGCCGAGGGAGTCACCTCGCTCCAGTGGGACAGGGCGGCGGCCAGCGCGATGTAGGCCGCGGCCGGCACGGTGGTCACCGAGATGAACACCCCCACCAGGGACGAGGACTTGTCGGAGGTCACCGACAGGATCCCGGCGACCCCGGCCAGCAGGGCCACGATGAAGGACCACTTGTCGGGCTTGACGATGAACTGGGTCTCCCGCCCGGTTCCGTCCAATAGCGACGGATCGATCCAGCCCCACCTGTAGGAGACGTACGCGCACACGCAGGTCACCGCGATCGCCAGCAGGAAGCCGAGCACCAGCGTCGACGCCGCCACGCCGATGCGGCGGAACTCGCCGTGCAGCGACCACAGCGAGATCGCCGCGATCGGCCCGAACTCCGGGCCCAGGACCATGGCGCCGACGATCAGGATCGGCGAGTCCTGCACCACGCCGATGGCCGCGATCTGCACGGCGACGGCCAGGAAGGCGGCGTAGGACCAGGTGAAGCGGCTGGACTGGTCGACGCGCTGGGCCAGCTCCTCCCAGACCACGGCGTCGTCGCCCTCGCCGGGGGCCGCCTCCTCGGCGTTGTCGGCGCCCTCCGACACCGACAGGTCCACCCGCTGCATGGCGATGGAGCCGGTGTGGTCGACGCCCAGGGCGTCGAGGCGATCCAGCACGTCGTTGACGGCCTCGCGCGCGATGTCGCACATGACGACGTCCCCGGCCGGTTCGCGGGCGGCGCCGGACAGCACTACGACATTGGTCACACCGCAATGCTCCTCGAGCATCGCGCAAATCTCGTCGGTGTCCGTCGGGGGGCAGATGATCCGCAGGTGCTGCACGGTGCATAACTGTATAAGGTGGACCCATACGGACCTAATCTGGCCATCCGTAACCATTCCCTCCACGGATCGTTACGTGAGCATGGCCGCATTCGTGAACTGGCCAAAGAAGTGGCGAACGCGTAGGCTAATCGCCATGGCAGGCTCGCACGCATACACGTTGTCCGCGGACGACCCACACGCGGTCGCCGAGGCAGTGGGGCGTGCCGCGGCGGGCAGCGTCGTCCGTCTGGTGCGGGGCGACGAGCAGATCGCCGACATCACCCCGCCCGACCCGGACGCGGCGTTTCGCCCGCTGCTTGCCGAGATCGAGGCCCGCGCCGCGGCGATCACCGCGGCCCATCCCGACCCGGACGACCTGGAGAACTGGCAGCGCGCCGAGCGGCTGCACCACCGGTGGCGCACCACCGGCCGGCTCCCGTCCGAAGTGGATTACGCCAGTCAGCTGCGCAAGCTGAACATCCTGTCCCCCGCGCAAATCGCCGAACAGGCGTCCGCCATGGTGTGTGCCGACGCCGAGGCCCTGATCTACTACCCGCTTCCGGAGCGGTGAGCGCGGCCCGACCCGGCTCGCTGGAGGTCAGCGGCTGGATCATCGACCTTCCCGCGCTCATCGAAGTCGCCGAGGCCACCGACTACGCCGGCTCGGTCGAGGAGACCGCCCGCCGCCTGGGCCTGACCCTGCTGGTTCCGCTTCCGGTGCTGGACGAGGCGTGGGCGGGCCAGGAACACGTCAAGCAGCGCGACCGACTGGCCAAGCTGTACCTCCCCCGCGGGCCGTGGATGCCCGCGCGCTACGCCGACGTCCCCACTCCCCTGCTGGCCACCCACACCGAGATCTGCGACGGCGACACCGCGCTCGGGCTGGTCGCGGCCCTGGCCCACCTGCGGGGTTGGCCGGTGGTCACCAGCGACCGACGCGGCAAACTGCTGACCGACGCGGCGCCCGGGGTGTTGACGGTCCCGTGCAACTAGCGTCAACTTGAGGTTGACAGACCGGAATCGTCAACCTATGGTTGACGCATGTCGACCGAACTCCCCGTCCGACTGGACGAACTCATCTCATTCATCACCGAACACGACAACGACGCCCTCAACCAGCTGGAGCGCGCCTGCCAGCTGGCCGCGGCCCTCGACGAGCAGTCCGACCACCTGATCGGGCACTTCGTGGACCAGGCGCGGCGCTCCGGCGCCTCCTGGAGCCAGATCGGCCAGCACATGGGCGTGTCCAAACAGGCCGCCCAGAAGCGCTTCGTGCCCACCGGCTTCGAGCACCTCGACCCGTCCGACATCACCGGCGGCCAGTTCTCGCGGTTCACCGCGCGCGCCAAGGTGGTCATGCAAAAGGCGGACCTGGTGTCGCGCAACCACCTCCACGCCGCCATCGAGCCGCTGCACCTGCTGCTGGGGCTCGCCGAGGAGCCCAACAGCATCGCCTGCCGCGCCATCGAGGCCCAGGGGCTGGCCATCGACGCGCTCACCGCGGCCGCCGAGGCGGCGCTGCCGGCCGACGGCGACACGCCACGCCCGGCCGAGCGCGCCTTCTCCGACGCCGCCGGCAACGTCCTGAAGCTCACCCTGCGCGAGGCTCTTGGCCTGGGGCACAACTACATCGGCACCGAGCACATGCTGCTGGGCCTGCTGGCGTCCGATAACCCGGCCTCCGCTGTGCTCGGCGACAACGGCATCACCAAGGACGCGTCCAAGGAGGCCGTGGTGGCGCAGCTGCGCCAATGGTCCAAACAGAACAAAGACTGACAAAGGCCGCCAATCCGAGAACGTGGTGTAACCGCTTGCACGCAGCGGTAACACCACGTTTTGTGTTGGCACACCGGGACTTTCGTCCCGGCTGAATACCCGATACGCTTTGCGGACCCTAACGAGAGGAGATAACGCCATGTGTGGCGTGACAGGTGGAGATCTCTACCATCTCTGGAAAATAGCGAACGTGTATCTACCCAGGGTCGCGGCGGTGTACGCCGGTGGAAGCCAGTCCGCGGGCAAGACCCAGAACACCTCGGGCAAATTCATCACCGACACCTCCGGCGACCACGGTGCGATCGACAGTCCGATCTACGCGCCGTTCGACCAGTGCCGCAGCGAGTGGCAGCACATTCTGGCGCAGGCGGCGACCAACACCTACGACGCGTGCGACGCGATCAACAAGGCGATCGACAACTTCAGCCAGACCGACACCGATGCCGGCGACGACCTGAACAAGATCCTCGACGGCAAGGGTTACGACGGTCACAAGCCGTTGCATGACCCCGACAACCCCGCGTCCAACCCGGTCAGCGACACGAACCACGACCACCGCTACGACAAGCCCGACAAGGATCACAAGCCGGTGGAGCCGTACGACGGTTATCAGTCGGAGGGCGACCAGGGCGTGCCGGACTACAACCACGACGGCAAGGTCGACGACGCCGACCGCAAGCACCTGCTGGACCAAGCAAACGCGACACCGCAATAGAGAGTGACTATCGATGAGTTTTTACCAAACCTCGGAGCTTCGCGGTAAGGGCAACGAAATCGTCAAGGCGGCCAACGACGCGACCGACCGCGAGATCCGGGACTACAAGACGTCCCACACGGCCGACGGTCCCCACGGCTCCACGTATACGCCGGTGCGGTTCACCAACCCCGACACTGGTGCCACCATGAGCGAGGACGAGTTCCGCAGCTGGTTGCAGGGGCAGTTCTCCCAGATCCCGGACATCGTCGTCAATCACGGCAACCCCGACCCGAAGAACTTCGACGGCATCATCAAGGACCTGGAGCAGGTCGAGGGGTCGTTCGGCGGCGGCAAGGGCGCCACCAAGAACCCCGATCTGGACCTGGCCGACACCGCCAAGGGCGAGCTCGGCGACAACTGGCAGGGCGTGTTCGCCGAGAACCTCACCGACAACATGCTGTCGCCGTTCCCGGTGATCAACGAGAACCACGGCAAGGTCGCCCACATGCTGGCCGAGTCCATGCGGGGCACGAAGAACATCTACAACGGCAAGCGCGCCGACCTGTCCGGACTGATCGACAACACGATCAAGGCGCTCAACGACTGCGGCAACAAGCACGGTTCCCACGTGCCGCTGGCGCTGTCGGTGACGGCCGCGCTGACCGGCGTGGTGGCGGCGGTGCTGGCGGTTCCCACCGCCGGCGGTTCGCTGGCGGTCTATGGCGCCACGGTCGGGCTGACGGTGCTGGGCGCCGGCGCGGTGATCACCAACGCGTCGCTGGCGGACGCGAAGACCAACGTCGGCGGCAAGACGGTCAACGAGGTCATCGACAGCTTCTTCCAGCGGCTCGGCGACTGTTCAGATGCCGTATCCAAAGAGGAACAAAAAATGGTGTCGGCGCTGAACAAGAACCACACCGCGCTGGTGTCGATGCAGCAACTAGCCAAGGACGGCCGAGTCGCCAGCCCGTTGGCGCCGATGCGTCCCAAGATCGACGACGCGAAGAACCCCACCTCGGGCCTGGAACCAAAAGCCGACTAATTCAAAGAAAGACGGGTGCCCTGCGACCGCGGTCGCGGGGCACCCGTTCCTGGCCTAGCTCTGCTTTCGCGGGTCGTCGTTCACCCGCAGGATCATCGGGACGTTGAGCCCGAAGTACTTGTCCTTCAACAGGATCTCCTGCCGTTTGGAGTCCAGCTGCACGTCGCGCAGCGCGCTGAGGCATTCGGCGATGAACTCCTCCTCGTCCAGCTTCTCGAGGGTTCCGGGGCGGATCTGCACCTTCCAAAACGCCATGCCCTTGGCGCGACCCCGCACCACGCCCCCTTTAGACCGTCCCTCGGCGACTATCTCCGAGATCTCCTTGTTGTAGTCGCGGTCCCTGACGTCGGGCGGATTCTTCTCCATCTTCTCCGCCTCGCCCTCGGTGACGCTGTACACCGTTGCCAGCGCCTGAAAGTATCCCCGGCGCACGCCCGTCCACCCCAGGGTGCACAGCCGGGACAACTGATGTTCCAAGGTCGCCTCGTCGTAGCGCTTGTACGCGCCCGGACGCATCGCCAGGGCGACGTCGTCGGCCTCCCCGCTGATCTTCGCCTTGATCTGGTTGTCGGGCGACGTGACCTCGACTCTCAGGACGTCAAGCTGCTCTTGCAGACTCGGCACACCGTGCCTCACTTTCGTCATCGCGGGCCAGAAGGCGGCCGGAGCCTTCCGGGTCGGCGAATGTACTTTAATTCACCTTGTCGGTCAAAGAGAACCGCCCGCAAGGACCGCTTCCCGCAGGTAATCGCGGTGACACTCTCGGCATGCGCGTCGGCGTCCGCGTGCTCTTACGAAAGGCTTACGCGGCATGGCCGCGGTTTCGGGACGCGGGATCATGGAGGGGTGAGCCAAGACAGTAACGCATCGGTGGGCTGGCGCGCCGCGGCGGCCTGCGGGGTGGCCGCGGCGGCGGTCGCGCTCGCCGTCGGCGAGATAGCCGCGGCCGTGCCCGCGCCCCGGGCCGCACCGCTATCGGCCGTGGACGACGTCGTGGTGGCCGCGACGCCGGGCGGGCTGGTGCGGTGGGCGACGTCCACCTTCGGCACCTCGGACAAGTTCGTGCTGGGGCTGGGCACGGTGATCGTGGCGCTGGCCTTCGCGGGGGTCATCGGGGTGGCCGCGCGGCGGCGCCTGTGGTTCGGATTCCTTGGCATCGCGGCGTTCTCGGCACTCGGTGTGGCCGCCGCGGTGACCAGACAGGACGCGTCGTGGTGGTGGGGCTATCCGTCCATCATCGGCGGCGTGGCCGGCGGCGCCGTGCTGTGGGGGCTGCTGCGGCTGGCGGTACGTCCCGGTCCCGAGGTCGCCGATCCGCTGGTGTACGCGCGGCGGCGCTTCCTGTACACGGTGGGGGCCACCATCGGCGGTGCCGCCGTGGTGGGCTACGCGGCGCGCGCCTGGGGCCAGGGCGTCATCACCGACGCCGCCCGCGACGCGGTGAAGCTGCCCGCGCCGACCGACCCGGCGCCCGGGCTGCCGTCCGGCGCACGGCTGGATGTCAAGGGCATCACGGGATGGAAGACGTCCAACGCCGACTTCTACCGCATCGACACCGCGCTGACCACCCCGCGCGTCGACCCGTCCGGCTACCGGCTGCGGATCCACGGCCGCGTCCACAAGGAACTGACGCTGTCCTTTGACGACCTGTTGAAGCGGGACCTGATCGAGCGCGACATCACGCTGTCGTGTGTCTCCAATGAGGTGGGCGGCGACCTGGTGGGCAACGCGCGCTGGATCGGCGTGCGGCTGGACGACCTGCTCGACGAGGTCCGCCCGCACGCGGGCGCCGATCAGCTGGTGGGCCGCTCCGTCGACGGGTTCACCGCCGGCGCGCCCACCAAGCTGTGCCGCGACGGGCGCGACGCCATGCTCGCGGTGGGCATGAACGGCGTCCCGCTGCCGGTGGAGCACGGCTTTCCGGTGCGGATGATCGTTCCGGGCCTGTACGGCTACGTGTCGGCCACCAAGTGGCTCACCGAGCTGGAGCTGACGTCCTTCGACGACTTCGACTCCTACTGGATCCCCAAGGGCTGGGCGCTGCCGGCCCCGGTCAAGACCGCCTCGCGCATCGACGTGCCCCGCGCCAAGGCCGGCGCCGGAACGGTGGCGGTGGCGGGCGTGGCGTGGGCGCAGCATCGCGGGATCTCGAAGGTGGAGGTTCAGGTGGACAGTGGACAGTGGCACGAGGCGCGGCTGTCCACGGAGGTCTCCGGCGACACGTGGCGGCAGTGGGTGTGGAGCTGGGACGCCAAGCCCGGCGATCACACCCTGACGGTGCGGGCCACCGACGGCGACGGCAAGACCCAGACCAGCCAGCTGGCCCCGCCCGAGCCGAGCGGCGCCTCGGGATGGCACAGCGTCGAGGTCACGGTGTCCTTAGCCGGGTAGCACCCGCACGCTGGTGACCTCGGGGGCGTCGAAGGTCCCGCGCGCCACCGGAAGCGCGTCGGTGAGCGCGAAGGCCGCGACCGTTCCCGAGCGCTCGTTGGCCACGAACAGGCGCCCGTCGCCCGACAGGCACAGGTCGCGGGGCCAGGCCCCGCCGCACGGCACGGTGCCGATCAGGTCGCCCGCGGCCGGGTCGATCACCGCGATCGAGTCGTCGCCCCGGTTGGCCAGGTACACCCGGCCGTCGACGGCGACCACCACGCCGGACGGATGGTTGCCGTCGGCGGAAGCCGCGACGGTGCTCAGCGAACCGGTCGGCGCCAGGGTGCCGGTGGCGGCGTCCCACTCGCCGATCTCCAGGCGGGAGTTGAGCTCGCCGGCGATGTAGACGCGGGTGCCGTCGGGGGAAAAGGCCAGGTGCCGGGGCCCGCATCCCGGCGCCAGACGGGTCGCGCCGTGGCGCCGGAGGCCGCGATCACGGTTCCATTGGTACACAACGACTTCATCGGTGCCCAGGTCGCAGGCCAGCACCCAGCCGCCCTCGGGCGCGGGCACGGCCTGGTGGGCGTGCGGCCCGTCCTGGCGCTTGGGGTCGGGCCCGGCGCCGCTGTGCCGCACCACGCTGTCGGCCTCGCCGAGCGAGCCGTCGGCGGCGATCGGCAGCGCCGCGACGACGCCGTCGCCGTAGTTCGACACCAGCAGGTGGCCGTCGCCGACCAGGCTCAGGTGGCACGGCTCGTGGCCCCGCGAGGCCCTCGCGGTTCCCAGGGGCCGCAGCGCGGCGCCGTCGACGGCGAGGGCGTGCACGGCGCCGGGGCCCTCGAGATTCTCGCTGACGGCGTACAGCGCCCCGCCGTTCGGCGTCGGGATCACGTAGGACGGGTTGGTCAGTTCGACGCCCGCCTCCCGGCGTCCGGTGTCGGCATCGACGATGGCCACGGCGCGGTGGCTTCCCAGGGTCAGGCGCATCGGCCGAGCATAAAACAGTCAACAAACCTAAAAAACATGAGGGCTCACGCCGCCGCGCGGGCCCGGGCCCGCCGGGCCTTGCGGCGCACCCAGCCCTTGGCCATCGGCTCGACGACGCGGGTGATGAGCGGCCCGGCCACCACCAGGATCAGGACGTACGCCGCCACCAGCGGGCCGAGCCGGGAGTTCACCCCGGCCGAGACCGCGAACCCGGCGATGACGATGCTGAACTCGCCGCGCGGGATCAACAGGGCGCCGGCGCGCCAGGCACCCACGGTTCCCACGCCCGCCCGGCGCGCCGCCAGCAGGCCGGTGATCAGCTTGGTGGCGATGCCCACCACCGCCAACAGCGCGGCGACGCCCAGCACGGGCGGCAGCGTCTCCGGATTCGTCTGAAGTCCGAAGAAGACGAAGAAGATCGCCGCGAAGATGTCCTTCACCGGCTCGAGGAGTTCGCGGGCGCTTTGCGCCAGCTCCCCCGACAGCGTGATGCCGACCAGGAAGGCGCCCACCGCCGCCGAGACGTGCGCGTGCTCGGCCAGCCCGGCGACCAGCAGCACCAGACCCAGCACCTTGAGCACCAGGATCTCGTTGCTGGGACTGTGAAGGAAGCGCTCCACGACGCCGCCGAACTTGGCGGCGATCAACAGCGCCGCCGCCACCGCCACGACCGCGATCGCCAGCCCGAGACTCGCCTGGGCCAGTGCCAGCGAGGCCAGCACGGTGGTGACGATCGGCAGGTAGATCGCCATCGCGAGGTCTTCCATGACCAGGATGGACAGTACGGTCGGGGTCTCGCGGTTACCCAGCCATTGCAGGTCCGACAGCACCTTGGCGGTCACGCCCGAGGACGTCACGAACGTCACGCCGCCCAGGACGGTCGCGGCCACCGGTCCCCAGCCCAACAGCAGCCCGATCGCCACGCCGGGGGTGGCGTTGAGCACCAGGTCGAGCAGGCCCATCGGGGCGCCCTTGCGCATCGTCCCGAACAGCTCGGAGACGGTGTACTCCAGGCCGAGGGTGAACAGCAGCAGCACGACGCCGATCTCGGAGCCGACCTCGATGAACCCCTCGGTGGCCTTGAGCGGGGCGACGCCGCCGATGCCGAAGGCCAGGCCCGCCAACAGGTACAGCGGGATGGGCGAGATGCCGAACCGTCCGGCCAGGGCCGACAGGATGCCGAGGCCGATGATGACGGCGCCCAGCTCCAACAGGATCGAGGCGACTGAATCCACGTCTCGCGCCTAGCCCGCGGCCAGCAGGCCCTCGACGGCTCCCACTCCATCCTCGGTGCCGATGACGACGATGATGTCCCCGGCCTCGAAGCGGAAGTCGGGCCGAGGGCTGGCCAGCACCTCACCGTGCCGCACGACCGCCACAATGGACGCTCCGGTGCGGGTACGGGCCTTGGTATCACCGAGAGTCTTGTTGTCGTATGGGGAGTCGGTGTGAATCCGCACCTGGCGGGACACCAGCCCGTCGGCCTGGCGCTCCAGCTCCGCCAGCCGCTCCACGATCCGGGCGCCGCCCAGCAGCTCGGCCAACACGTTGGCCTCCTCGCCACTCAACACCACACACTCGCTGGTGGAGTCGGGGTCGTCCGGGTCGTAGATGATGAGTTCGCGCCGCCCGGAGCGGTGGGTCACCACTCCGAGGCGGCGTTCGCGTTCGGTGCCGAACTCGTAGCGCAACCCGATGCCCGGCAGGGCCGTGCGTTCGACGTCCATCGACCGTCCTTTGAACTCCAAGGCAGGCCCCCGTTCCCGCGCGTTATTGATACCGGCAGGGTGATCTTGCCATTCGCGGCCCCGTCCGACGGCTACTGGTCGGCGGTTTCGTTCTCCGCGCTGCGACGCACCTCGTCCATGTCGAGGTCGCGCACCTTGCCGATCAGCTCCTCCAGCGCCGTGGCCGGGAGCATGCCCGGCTGCGCGAAGACCAGGATGCCGTCGCGAAAGGCCATCAGGGTCGGGATCGCCGTGATGTTGGCCGCCTGCGCGATCTCCGGCTCCGCCTCGGTGTCGACCTTGCCGAAGGTGACGTCCGGGTTCTTCTCGGACGCGGCCTTGTAGGTCGGTGCGAAACGCCGGCACGGACCGCACCAGTCCGCCCAGTAGTCGACGAAGACGATGCCGTCACCCTTGATGGTCTCGTCAAAGGTCTCGGTTGTCAGGTCAACGGTGGCCATGTGTGTTCCCCTCAGTGATCGGTGACCGGCGGCGGATACCTCCGGTAGGTATGACAATGTCGGGGCGGCGGCACTTATTCCGCCGCGTCCCGGCGCAGCTGATCGAGCACCAGCGGGTCGATCTTGCCTGGTACGAGCCGCTCCTCCAGGTTGGCGATGCCCGCCCAGGAGTTGATCGCCGTCTCCAGGGTGCCGGTGTGGCCCAGCCGGGCCAGAAGCTGGCTCACCTCCTCGGCCAGTCCGTCCGACAGCGCCAGCAGCTCGGATTCCTCGGGCGTGCCGAAGTACAGGTGGTGGGCCTCGACGAGGCGGCCCAGCTCGGTGACCGGGTCGGCGTGGTCGTCGACCCGCAGGTCCATGGCCAGGTCGCTGGTGCCGCCGTATCCGGCGTTCTTGCCCACGATGTGAATCGCGGCGCTTTGGCGTCCGCGCCGATCGCCGCCGGCGGCGTCCCCGGCGGCCAGCGCCGCCAGCAGCCTCCGGGCGAAGTCGAGTTCCGTACGGGCGCACCAGGTGTCGCGCATCGCGTCGACCACCTGGGGCCCGGTCAGGATGTTGCCCTGGATCGCGTATCCGGGCCCGGCGTGGCCGCCCGCCCAGTGCGGGCAGTCGTCGCCGGTGTAGGTCGCGCCGCTTCCGCTGGTGCCGACCACCCCGAGCTGGCGCTGGCCGCGGCCACGGTCGCCGGCGATCAGCGCGGCCACGGTGTCCTCGGGCGCCACGCCGGTGTCCAAAAGGGTGAGTCCCTGCGGGCCGAAGGCGAGGTTCGCGTACGCCTGGGTGGCCAGCGCGCCGACCTCGGCCCGCGCGGCGGGCACCGCGGCGCCGACGGCCAGGAACTTGCTGGCCACGGCGACGCCGTGGAACAGTCCATCGTCGGAACGCGCCACGATCGAGAACGTCATGGACGCGACGATACCGGCGAATTCGCGTGCGCGGCGCGGAGTACGGCGTCCAGCAGCCCCGGGAAACGCTCCTGCAGCGCCTCGCGGCGCAGCCGGACGAACCGGATCCGACCATCCACTATGGTCGTCGTGACCCCGGATTCGCGCAGCGTCCGGAAGTGATGGGACGCGGTGGACTTGTGCACCCCGACGGACTCGGCGAGCGCGGCACACGGCGCCGCCGCGTCGGAATCCATCAGCCGCACCAGCTCCAGTCGCACCGGATCGGCCAGCGCCTGCATCACCGCGGCCAGCTCGATCTCGTCCCGCGGCGGGTGCGGCAGTTCCCGCATCGCTCCTCCTGAGTCACGCGTCACAGCAAAATAGTTTGATGACCATCAAACCTTTTGCTAGTTTGACCTCGGTCCAACTATTACACGAAAGGACCCTGGTGTTCAAGAAGCTCCTCCCCCTGGCGCTGGCCACCTTCGCGGTGGGCACCGACGCCTTCGTCATCGCGGGCCTGCTGCCCGACATCGCCGCCTCCCTCAAGGTGTCGGTCCCCGCCGCCGGCCAACTGGTCACCGCCTTCGCCCTCACCTACGCGCTCGCCGCGCCCGTGATGGGCGCGCTCACCGGCCGCCTCGACCGCCGCACGGCGCTGCTGCTGGCCCTGGCCATCTTCATCGTGGGCAACATCGCCACGGCCACCGCCACCGACTACCCCACCGCCATGGCCGCCCGGGTCATCACCGCGATCGGCGCCGGCGCCATTACCCCCGTCGCCGCGGCCACCGCCACGGCCGTGGCGCCAGCCGAAAAACGCGGCCAGGCCCTGTCCATCGTGGTGGGCGGTCTGACGGTCTCCACGGCGCTCGGCGTCCCGCTCGGCACCCTGATCGGCGGCACCGACTGGCGGCTCACCCTGTGGGCCGTCGCCGGCCTCAGCGTCATCGCGGTCGCCGGCATAGCCGCCGGCCTACCGCGCATCACCCTGCCCCCCAACCGTTTGCGCGACCGCCTCGCCCCGCTTCGCCAACCCGCGGTCCTGGTTCTGCTGGCCACCACCGGGATGATCCTGGCGGCCGGCTACACCTTCTACGCCTACATCGGACCGATCACCCACGCCGCGACCGGCGGTTCCACGGTCAAGCTCACCGCGATCCTGCTGGCCTACGGGATCGGCGGCGTCATCGGCAACTTCCTCGCCGGCCGCCTCTCCGACCGCTTCACCCCCGAACGCGTCCTGACGGTCACGCTCATCGTCTACATCGCCCTGGCCACCCTGACCCCGCTCACGACAACCCACCTCTGGCTCACCCTCCCCTGGGTGACGGCCTGGTCGGCGACCGGCTGGGGAACGACCGTCCCCCAACAGTCCCGGCTGGTCTCCCTGGCACCCCAATCCTCCACCATCCTGCTGGGCCTCAACTCCTCCGCCCTCTACCTCGGCACCGCAGCCGGCGGCGGCATCGGCGGCATCGCCCTGGGCTTTCTCCCCGCCCCCACCCTCGGCCTCCTCACGGCGGCCCTCGCCGCGCTCGCCCTGACAACCGTCGTCCTCACCACCCGCACCCGCCCCACCGTCTGTCCCATCCCCACCACCGGATAGCAGCTCGCGAGGGCGCGCGGGCCTCGTGTAAAGTGATGCCTCGCGCGCCCCCTCGGGCGCGTGATTACCGTGGAACACAAGTACATACGTGTGCGCATGCGCGAGTGGCGGAATGGCAGACGCGCTAGCTTGAGGTGCTAGTGCCCTATTAACGGGCGTGGGGGTTCAAGTCCCCCCTCGCGCACTTTTATTTGGACCCCAGGTCGGTCGTCGGAAACGACGCCTACTTGGGGTTTTTGAGCAACAGCCAACTGATCGTGGTCACACCTATCACGATGATCACTCCCCGAAGCACCTTGGGTGACAGCTTGCGGCCGATCCTCGCGCCGAGCAGACCACCGACGGTGGAGCTGGCCGCGAGGATCGCGACCACGGGCCAGCTGATCGGCGCGATGAAGGCGTAAATGGTGCCCGCCACGATATTGACCACCGCGACCAGGGCGTTCTTGTACGCGTTGAGTCGCTGGAGCGATTCGGAGATCAGCATCCCCATCACGCCCACGAGCATGATGCCTTGCGCGGCAGTGAAATAACCGCCATACACTCCGATAAGGAATATGAGCGGATAGAGCGGCAGCTCCGATCGCCCGCCACTCGGCCGGTTCCGCAACCACTTGGACAGCAACGGCTGCACCACGACGAGTATCACCGAGGCCCCGACCAGCACCGGAACGATCGCCTCGAACGCGTCGGACGGCAGCAGCAGCAATAGGGCGGTGCCGCCGATGGCCCCGAAGAACGACGCCACCGCATATCGGAGCAGGCGATCTCGTTGTCCCACAAGTTCGTGGCGGTAACCGTACGCGCCGGTGACCGTGCCGGTGATCAGGCCGATGGCGTTGGAGGTCGTGGCCGTCACCGGCGGATAGCCAAGCGCCACCAGCATGGGGAAGGTCACCAGGGTCCCCGAACCGACCACTGTGTTGATCGTGCCGGCCCACAATCCCGCGACCCCGATCAGGGCACCCTGCCACCACGCCATGTCGGCTAACCCTACGGATCCCCACGGCGCCACTCAATATGCGAAATACCACAGTGTCCGAACAGCGCAGGTCCGTCAGTGTCTCGCGCTGCCCGCGTCCGTGCCGAGGCTTCCCGCCACCGCGAGTCCCAGCAGCAGGCCCGCCGCCAGCGCGGCGCCGTGCAGGTCGCGCAGCGTCAGCAGCGCCCCGGCCACCACCACACCCAGGAGCGGCCATCCCCACCGTGGGACCCGGGCTCGGTTGTTCCACAGCAATGCCCCTGCAACGATCGCGGCTGCCGTCAGTACCCATGGCCCCGCGCCCGCCAGCAGTTTGGACAGGCCGGTCCCCGCCAGGGCCATTGCGTAGAAGGCCGCGGCTCCCGCCGCCATGTCGATCTCGGCGCCGACGCGGCGCCGGCCCGCGATCAGGAGGCCGCCCGCCAGCCCGCACACCGCCACCGAATTGCCCGCGCCGACCGAGTCGAACAGGATTCCGGCGGCCTCGCCGACGGCCGCGCCGCCCAGGTAGAGCACCAGCCAGCGGGGGCGGCCGAGCAGCGGCTCGGCCAGGGCGCCCAGGACCGCGAGGGTGATCAGGTTGAACGCGGTGCCGACGACACCGCCGTCCTGGAACACCAGCGTGGTCACCAGACGCCACCATTCGCCGTCGGCGATCGCGACGGGGTCGCGCTCGAAGCGGGTCAGCAGCACCGGCCAGGCGAGTTGCGCCAGGCCCGGTATCGCCGTCAGCACCAGGATCGTCAGGGTGAGGGGGATTTCTCGGGGCTTCACCACGAGGAGGAATCGTAGCCGGGCCCGGCTGGGCGTCCGGGGTGTCAGTGGCCCGCGTCGCGGGCATCGGCGGCGCGTTCGAGGTGTTCGATCATGACGCGTTCGGCGCGCTGGGCGTCGCGGTTCTTCAGCGCCGCCAACAGTTCTCGGTGTGCCGCGAGGAATCGGGTGGCGTCGTCGGGGTGGTGCCACAGGGAGCTTTCGGCCGGGACCGGGTGGCTCTTCCAGATCGAGCTGAGGTGGTCGGCCAGGAACGCGGGGCCGCCAGCGCGGGCGATCAGGTCGTGGAACTGGCGGCTGTGTTGGGCGAGGTTGTCGACCTGGCCCGCGGCGTGTTCGTCGACCATCCGCTCGTGGAGAGCGTGCAGCGCCGCGAGGTCCGCGTTGGTGAGGCGGTCGGCGGCCAGCCGGGCGCACAGGCCCTCGATCGCGCTGCGCAGCAGGTACAGCTCGCGCGCCGCGTCGTGGCTGAGCTCGGCGACGGTGGCTCCGCGGTGGGGGCGGTAGGAGATCAGGCCCTCGCTTTCCAAGCGGCGCAATGCCTCTCGGACCGGGGTGATGGAGACGCCGAGGCGCCGGGCGATCTCGTCTTGGGGAACCGCGGCGCCCGCGGACAGCTGGCCGCTCATGATCTCGGTGCGCAGCACCTCGTGCACGTACTCGGCCTTGCTGCCCGGTGGGCGGGGTTGAACTGAGCCTGGCGCGGCCACGCGGGTTCCCTTCGGCATGGGCGGATCGATGCCGTTCAACGGTAGACGATGCGTCACGGGGCGAATGGGTGAGAACGAGGGGTTGACATCAGGCATGATGCATCTTATAAGATGCATCGCTATGAAGGCTCTCTCCGGAATCAAGGTGATTGACGTCTCGACGCTGTTCGCCGGACCCACCGCGGCCATGCTGCTGGGCGACTTCGGCGCCGACGTCATCAAGGTCGAACATCCCCGGCGCGGAGACCCGTCGCGCGGGCACGGTCACGCCAAGGACGGCGTCGGACTGTGGTGGAAGATGTTGTCGCGCAACAAACGCGCCGCCGCGATCGATCTGTCCACTCACGATGGACAGGAGGTGGCGCGGGCGTTGCTGGCCGATGCCGACGTGCTGGTGGAGAACTTCCGGCCCGGCACCCTGGAGCGCTGGAACCTCGCTCCCGAGGCGCTGCTCGAGGCCAACCCGGGCCTGGTGATCGCGCGGGTGAGCGGGTTCGGGCAGTTCGGCCCGATGGCGGCCGAGCCGGGCTTCGGCACCCTCGCCGAGGCCATGAGCGGGTTCGCGGCGATGACGGGCGAGCCGGACGGGCCGCCGACGCTGCCGCCGCTGGCGCTGGCCGACGGCATCGCGGCGCTGGCCTGCGCGTACGCCATCATGGTCGCGCTGTCGGCCAGGTCCCGGTCCAGCCGCGGCCAGGTGGTGGATCTGGCGATCATCGAGCCGATCCTCACCGTGCTGGGTCCGCAGATCACCGCCTTTCGGGCGCTGGGGGTCGTGCCGCAGCGCACCGGCAACCGGTCCATGAACAACTCGCCGCGCAACACCTACCGCACGCGCGACGGGCGCTGGCTGGCCGTGTCCACCAGCGCGCAGTCGATCGCCGAGCGGGTGGTGAGCCTGGTGGGGCGCGACGACCTGGTCGACGAGCCGTGGTTCGCCTCGGGGCGCCAACGCGCCGAGCACGCCGCCGAACTCGACGCCGCCGTCGGCGGTTGGATCGCCGAGCGCGACGCCGACGAGGTGATCGCGGCGTTCAGCCGGGCGCAGGCGGCGATCGCGCCGATCTACGACGTCTCCGACGTCGTGGCCGATCCGCAGTTTCGGGCCCTGGGAACCGAGGTCGAGGTGGACGACCCCGAGCTGGGCAGCGTGTCGATGCAGAACGTCCCGTTCCGGATGTCCGAGACTCCTGGCGAGGTGCGCTGGGCGGGGCCGCGGCTCGGGGAGCACACCGACGAGGTGCTGTCGCAGGCCGGTTTCGACGCCGAGCGGATCGCGCGGCTGCGCGAGCGAGGGGTGGTGGCGTGATGTCGCAGGCGATCACCGTGACGGCCCTGTACGCGCCGGCCAGCCGCCCGGAGTTGCTGCCCAAGGCGCTGGCCAGCGGCGCCGACGCGGTGCTGGTGGATCTGGAGGATGCGGTTTTGGCGACGCACAAGGACACCGCCCGCGCCAACGCGATGGCGCTGCTGGACGACCTTCCCGCGCGCCCCGGGGTGCAGGTGCGCGTCAACCACCCGCGCGGGCGCTTCGGGCCGTCCGACCTGTGGACGCTGGGCACCCATCCGGCGATGCGCGCCGGCCGCGTGGGGCTGCGGCTGCCGAAGGTGGCCGGACCCGACGACGTCGACCTGGCGCTCGACATGCTCAATGTGGACACGCCGCCGCGGGTGCACTGCCTGCTGGAATCCGCGGCCGGAATCGAAAACGCCGATAGGATCGCCGCGCACCCGGCCGTCGCCGGTCTCGCCCTGGGCGAGGCCGACCTCGCCACCGAGCTGGGTCTGCGCGGTGAGGACTCATACGCCTGGGTCCGCAGTCGGATCGTCATCGCCGCCGCCGCCGCGGGCCTACCGGCCCCCGCGATGGCGGTCTACACGGACCTGGCCGACCCAGAAGGTCTGGCCGCGTCCTGCGCGAAGGGCCGGGCGCTCGGCATGTTCGGACGCAGCGCCCTGCATCCCCTACAGCTGCCGGTCATCGCCGCCGCGTTCCGGCCCGACCAGCGGGAGCTGTCGCGGGCCCACGAGGTGGTGGAGGCGGCGGCCGGTGCCGAGGCCGACGGAAGCGGCGCGATCGCCCTGCCCGACGGGCGGTTCATCGACGCGCCAATGGTCGCCGCCGCCCGACGCACCATCCAACTCGCGGCGCGGCTCGCATGAGCCCCCGCACCATGCCCCTACAACGAAGTGGATTTCTGCCATGATCGGAATCTGGGCGCTCGTCGCCTACATCGTGGTCATCATTGTGTGGAACGGGCTGCTGAAACGCAACATCGGCGAGGCGATGATCCTCGGCTTCGTCGCGGTGGCGGCCTTCGGCGGCGGCAAGATCTTCGAGGTCGGTTGGGCGGGCATCAAGGCCGCCGGGACCGAGGAGATCGTGTTCGCCGCGTTGACGTTCGTCTTCATGGGATTCGTCCTGAGCAAGACCGGCGTCGTCGATCAGCTGATCGCGATGCTCAACTCCCTGCTCGGCAAGCGGCGCGGCGGCGCCGGCTACGTCTCGACCATCGCCTCGGGCCTGTTCGGCGCGGTGTCCGGGTCGGGTTCGGGAAACGCCGCCGCGGTGGGCTCGGTGACCATCCCGTGGATGACCAAGTCGAACTTCTCCCCCCAGCTGTCGGCGACGGTCGTGGCCGGGAACGCCGGGCTCGGCATCGCTATCCCGCCGAGCTCCTCGCTGTTCATCCTCACCGGTTCGGCGGCGGTGGCCAACTACGTGACCGCCGACAAGTTGTTCCTGGCGCTGTTCCTCGGCGGCGCGTGGACGCTGCTGTACCGGCTGATCCTGATGTTCTACTTTGTACGGAAGCATCAGATCGGCGCGGTCGACCCGTCCCTGATCCAGCCGCTCCGCCGCACCTTCGCCGCCGGGTGGTCCAGCCTGCTGGTCTTCGTCGGCATCGTCATCCCGGTGCTGCTGACCTCGGACCTGAGCGCCGACGCTCTGGTGTCGTGGATCGGCGCCGAGCCGGCGGACGCCATCTCGATCATCACCTGGATCCCCGTCCTGGTAACAATCATCGCGTTGATCCTGGGACGCAAGGCGCTGCCGCGGCGCGGCGCGGACTGGTGGCGGCTGCTGGGCGACGTCGGTCCCCGTTACGCGGTGATCGGCGCGACGCTGTTCTTCGCGTTCGCCGCGGCGGGTTCGCTGACCGAGCTCGGGCTGGCCGATCAACTGGCAAAGCTGCTCGGCGAGCTGGACGCCCCCGCCTTCCTGGTGTCCCTGCTGGTCGGGCTGCTGGTGGTCGGCGTGGCCGCTCCCCTGACCGGGACGGCCACGATCGCGGCGGTGGGACCGGTCGCGTTCACCACGCTGATGTCGGCGGGGGTCTCCGCGGTGCCCGCGGCGGTGGCGATCCTGATCTTCGCCTCGACCGAGGGCGCCTCGCCGCCCGGCGCGGCGCCGATCTACATCGCCAGCGGCATCTCCGGGGTGAACCCGGCGCGCACGTTCGTGCCCCTGGTGGTCTGGTACGTCGTGCCGATCCTCATCATCGGCTCGCTGGTCGCCGTCGGCGTGCTTCCCGTGTAACCCAGTCCTCGATAGACAAAGCTAGCGAAGGAGTCGCACATGTTCACGAAGATTCTGGACGCGGCCTTCCGCGGGTGCCTGGCGCTGTTCCTGCTCGGAGGAGCGATCGTGGTGGCCACGCAGGCGGTCGGGCTGATCGTCGGCGGCGGCGGGCTGATCACCGGCGCCGTGACCTGGGTCGGCACGCCGACCTACATCCTGGCCGGGCTGTCCGGCCTGCTCGGATTCGGGCTGTCCTATCTGAAGGGCTGGGACACCTCGGACTGAACCCGCGGCAAGCGGTGTGGCCCCGGCCGACAGACGGTCGGGGCCACGCGTTGCCTCACTGGCGAATGTCGCGCCAGCAGTCTCCGGGGTCCGACGGGGCGGACTTGCCCAGCTCCAGCAGGAATCCGCGGTGGTCGGTGTGCTCCACCGTGTAGGCCCAGCCGCAGCTCTGGCGCCAGAAACCGTTGGCCGAGTAATAGATGTGCTGCAGCCCGTCCTGCGGGATCGACGGGGTACCCGGGCGCGCCAGGTCGTGCAGGCCGTGGAAGGACGACGGGGCACAGTTCTGGTTGGCGCCCTTCATGTTCAGGTCGCCCGCGAACACCACGTAGCCGGTGCTCTTGCCGAGGATCTGGTCGCGCAGGATCCCGCACTCGGTCTTTTGGTGGTCGCCCTGTTGCGCCAGCGACAGATGCGCGGTGCACACCCGCACCGAGCTCCATTCGCTGGTGGACACCTGGGCGCAGATGTAGGAGCGGTGCCCCTTGCTCTCGAAGTAGCCCTGCGGGCCGTCGCCCGAGAACTTCTTGGCGAGGATGGCGTTGACGCCCGCGCCGCGGTCCACCGTGCACTCACGCGGCTTGCCGTCGGCGCCGCCGCCGGTTTCCTGGTAGCGCAGTTGGTATCCGAGCTTGTCGGCCACGGTGCGCAGGTCGTTGAGGCAGCCCTCGTTGACGGTGATGACGTCGGGCGTGTGGCGCTGGTACTGGGTGACCATGGAGTCGCGCTTGAGCTCGGCCGTGTGGCGCTCGGTGTCCGCCCAGGCCGGGTCGGAGGGGTCGTTGGCGTTGGGGAAGCAGTCCTTGGTCTCCTTCGATCCCCACATGCACATGTTCAGCTGCTCAACGGTGATGATGCCGGGGCCGTCGGCCTGCTTGCCGGAGCCGCCGGTGGCGGTATCGGCAGTGGCGGTCTGGAACGTCACCGCCGCGGCGACGGCCACGACGCCGATCGCCAACAGCCACAGGCCTTTCCGCTTCTTCGTAGCCATGAGTTCTTCCTGTTCGGGGGCTGGAACTCAACAGCCTAGGCACGAGCGGTTGGGGCGGGGTTGGTTCTGCGTTGGGGCCCAAGGGCCTCAGGGGGTCGGGGCGAGCTGGTCGTCGATCATGATGGTGGGCACCGGGTTTCCCTGTTCCGCCGCCGGGTTCACGTCGTCGATCACGTCGGCGATGCCGGCGAAGATCCGCCAGGCGATGGCCCGGTCGGCCGCGCAACCCGCGGGAGTCTCGCCGATCAGGCTCACTCCGGCGGCGTCGCTCATCGCGATGACGATGTGCACCAGCTGCGGCCCCGACAACCGGATCTCCAACAGGAACGGCGAGTACAGGGAGATCTCATCGTCGGAGGGGGAACGCCAGCCCACCACCCCGCAGGCGAACAGGTCGATGAACTGCCAGGTGTCCCGGTGACACACCAAAGTGGTACACGAGATGCCCGCCGCCTTGGTCAGCAACGCCGACTGCCAACGCCGCTGGTCCTGGCGATTGGTCAGGTGGGCCAGCCGTTCCCAGAGGCGCCGCACCGCGCCACCTCGGACGAGGCTGGGCTCGACCGTCATCGAAAGCGTCGGCTGCGATGCCATCCTGTGTCTCCCTTACGTTTGGACTCAACGGGGGTGCCACTTGACACAACGCGTGAGCTCGCAGTAAGTGACGGTGCGAATCAGGCCAGTTCGACGAGCTCCATGAGGTCGTCGCTCCAGATGTCCTCGTCGCCGTCGGGCAGGAGGATGGCGCGCTCCGGGCGCAGCGCCCGCACCGCACCGGGGTCGTGGGTGACCAGAACGATCGCGCCGGGGAAGCGGGAGATCGCGTCCAGCACCTGTTCCCGGCTGGCCGGGTCGAGGTTGTTGGTGGGCTCGTCCAGCAGCAGGACGTTGGCGCCCGAACACACCAATGTGGCCAATGCGAGCCGGGTCTTCTCGCCGCCCGACAGCACGCCGGCGGGCTTGTCGGCGTCGTCCCCGGTGAACAGGAAGGCGCCGAGGATCTTGCGCAGGTCGGTGTCCGTCTGGTTGCCGTCGGCCGCCGAGGCGGCGGAGCGCATCAGTTCCAGGACGGTGCGGTCGATGTCGAGGGTCTCGTGTTCCTGCGCGTAGTAGCCGATCCGCAGGCCGTGGCCGGGCACGATCTTGCCCGTGTCGGGGGTGATCTGGCCCGCCATCATCCGTAGCAGGGTGGTCTTCCCGGCGCCGTTGAGGCCCAGGATGACCACGCGCGATCCGCGGTCGACGGCGACGTCGACGCCGGCGAAGACCTCCAGCGAACCGTACGATTTGGACAATCCCTCGGCGGTGAGCGGGGTCTTCCCGCACGGCGCCGGTTGCGGCAGCCGCACCTTGGCGACCTTGTCGGCCACCCGGACGTCCTCCAGGTGGGACATCATCTTCTCGGCGCGGCGCACCATGTTCTTGGCCGCCACGGCCTTGGTGGCCTTGGCGCCCATCTTCGCGGCCTGAGCGGTCAGCGCGTTGGCCTTGCGTTCGGTGTTGGCGCGCTCGCGGCGGCGGCGCTCCTCGTCGGCCTCGCGCTGTTTCAGGTACGCGGCCCAGCCCAGGTTGTACTGGTCGACGGTGGCGCGGTTGGCGTCGAGGTACCAGACCTTGTTGACCACCGCGTCCAGCAGGTCGGCGTCGTGGCTGATCACGATCAGGCCGCCCTTGTGGGCGGAGAGGTAGCCGCGCAGCCAGGTGACGGAGTCGGCGTCCAGGTGGTTGGTGGGCTCGTCCAACAGCAGGGTGCTGGAGCCGTCGGCGCTGTCGGCGAAGAGGATGCGGGCCAGCTCGACGCGGCGGCGCTGACCGCCGGACAGGGTGCCCAGGGTCTGGTGCAGGACGCGGTCCTCCAGGCCCAGGTTGGCGCAGATCCGGGCCGCCTCCGACTCCGCCGCGTATCCGCCGAGCGCGGCGAAGCGGTCCTCGAGGTTGCCGTAGCGGCGCACCAGGCGCTCGCGCTCGGTGTCGTCGACGACCTCGGCCAGGGTGGATTGCAGCTTGGTCATCTCGGACAGCAGGACGTCGAGTCCGCGGGCCGACAGCACGCGGTCGCGGGCGGTGGTGTCGAGGTCGCCGGTGCGCGGGTCCTGCGGCAGGTAGCCGAAGGGGCCGCGGCGCTCGATCTCGCCGGAGTACGGCAGGTTCTCGGCCGCCATGGTCTTCAGCGTGGTGGTCTTTCCGGCCCCGTTGCGGCCCACCAGGCCGATGCGGTCGCCGGGCTGCACCCGCAGGTTGATGTCGGACAGCAGGATCCGGGAGCCGGCGCGCAGTTCCAGTCCGGTAACGGAGATCATCGGGAAGGGCTCGCTTTCGATGGAAGATGGGAAGACTGGTGTACGGGCATGCTTCGTCAGCCCGCCGGATTCACATCCCGTAGTGGACGGTCATCCCGTCGATGTGGATATCCCGGCGCGGCGCACGACACTCAGTCTTCGCAGCGAGGCATGTCGCCAAGTCTAGACACCCTCCGTGGCCCGCCGCGACCGGATATCGGGGACCTCACACGTCACATCGCGTCGTCCACACGGACTACCCGCGGCTCGGTGACGGGGTCCTTTTCGCGTGACTGACGGCGACAGACACCCGCGTTTGCCCAGCTCAAGACCTCAATGTCCGTTTTGCTCGGCGGTAGGTTGGCCCGCGCTATGGACTCAGACCAGCACTCCCCCGAATCCGAATCCGCTTCCCGGCCCTACACCGGACGACACCGTCCGGCCCTGTTGACCCGCACGGTCTTCGCGGCCCTGGCCACCGCGACCCTGATCGGCGCGGGCGTCACCGCGGCGGGCGCCGCCACCCCGTCGGCGACCGGCACCGGCACCTCGCTGGCGGCCGACGGCCACGACTCCCCGCGGGCGGACCGGCACGACGCCCGGCGCGACGTCCCGCGCGACGAGCCGTCGCCGAAGTCCACACACGACAAGCCCGAGCCGAACAAGCCGAAGGTCAAGCCGAAGCCGAAGCCCGCGTGGGTGGTTCCGTCCCCCGAGGACATCAGCGACACCTTCGGGCCGCGCGGCTGGCGGGGCGGCGAGATGCACTACGGCACCGACTTCCTGGCGGCCGAGGGCGAGAGGAACTACGCCGCGGCCGCCGGGGTCGTGGTGCAGGCCGGGCCCAACGGCGGGTACGG
>NZ_DASQPW010000217.1:0-14181 GCF_035643755.1 Stackebrandtia sp.
GATGTAGGTGGCGCGGTAGCCGTTGCTCCAGCGCGCGGTGCCCAGCAGCGATTCCTCGCCGCTCCAGGAGAACTCGAACGCGTCCTCGTCGACCGACGGCCGCTCGCGAACCCGCGGCCGTCGTCGGGATCGCGACGCCACAAGGCCGCGCAGGTCGGCGTGCAGCCTGTCCAGCAGCAGCCCGCGATGATCGGCGGCCAGGTCGGGCGGCGTGGCCGCGGCCGACGCCGCCGTCGGGTCGCCGTTGACGCCGATCGCCGACGCGAAGGACGGTGCGGTCGGGTCCACCGCTGGCGGTTCTCCCGCGGCGGAGTCCGCGGCCAGTCCGCCGCGCGCCACTACCTGTTCCAGCTGGTCGGTCGCGGTCGGGGCGATGCCGAGGCGGCGGTGCAGCGCGGTGGCCACCAGCGGCATCCGCGACGCCCCGCCGACCAGGTACGCCGCCGACAGCCGCGCGGCGTCCACGCCCGAATCCCTGATCACGGCGTCGGCCACGTCCACACCCCGCTCGATCATGGGGCCCGCCAGCTCCTCCAGCTCGGCGCGGGTGAGGTGCAGGTCCGCGTCCACCAGCGGCACGTACAGGTCGACGGTGGACGCGCGCGACAGCCGTTCCTTGGCCAGGCGGACGTCCTCGACGAAGCCCCGCCAGGCTCGCCGCCGCGCGGCGGTGGTCGGCGACAGCAGCTCGTCCCAGGCCGTCGCGTCGCCGACGCGGCGGCGCAGGTGCCCGATGATGGCCGCGTCGATGTCGACGCCGCCGAGATCGTCGTGGCCGTCCATGGAGGCCACGGCGAGGCCGCCGTCGTGGGTGACGACGCTGACGTCCAGGGTGCCGCCGCCGAAGTCGTACACGAGCATCGCCGAGCCCGACGTCGACCGACCGTCCACGTAGTACCTCGCCGCCGCGATCGGTTCGGCGATCATGTGGGGCCCAACGAAACCCACTCGATCGGCGGCGTCCCGCAACACCATCCTGCGCCGCGGCCCCCACGCCGCGGGGTGGGTCAACACCACATGGGACGGCACCGCCCCCGCCACCTGCTCGCACTCCCGCCGCACCCGTCCCAGCACCGCCGCGAACAGCTCCACGATCGACAGTTCCCGATCCCCCAGCAGCACGGTGCCGTCGTCGACGCGGCGCTTGGGGTGCGGCTCCAGCCGCGCGGGAGCCAGCCGCGCCGAGTACAGCGCGTCCCTGCCCACCAGCAGCCCGCCATCGGCGGCGGCGAACACCGCCGAGGGCAACAGCGGTGACGCGTCGAACAGCAGCGGCTCGACGCGCCCGTCCCCACGGCGCAGCATCGCCACGGTGTGGGAAGTCCCGAAGTCGATCGCGATGCCCTGGGGCGGGGATGGCATGCGTCCAGCTTAAGGTCCGTCTGCGCGGTCCTTCCCACCCCGCGAGCGGCGGGAATCCGAAGCGGCGCATTGCTGCCCGCCTCGTCGGGTCCCGCAACCCACGGGCGACGGGAATCCGAGACGACGCCTGGCTACCAGCCTGGTCAGGTCCTCCAACCCACGGACGGCAGGGACCCGAAACGGCACCTCGCCACCAGCCTCGTCGGGTCCCGCAACCCCACGGACGGCAGGGACCCGAGACGGCACCTCGCCACGGGACTGGTCAGGTCCTCCCCAACCCGCGGGCGGCGGGGATTTGGGCGTAGTCGGACAGGGGCAGCGACGGGATGTCGGCGGCGCGGCCCGCCTCGTACATCAGCAGGTGCGCGGCGGGTCCGTGGTCGTCGTCCAGGTAGGACGACAGGAAGTCCCGCACCCGCCCGCAGTCGACGCTGTCGGGGGACGAGCCGCGCGCCGCCTTCGCCACGTACAGCGTCATCAGCAGGAACCCCCACACCGGGGCCGAGTCGGGCCGCAGCGCCGGGACGAAGTGCGGCAGCGCCAGGGCCCGGGCGCCGTGGCGGGCGTAGAAGCGAAGGCGCGCTTCGGGATCGCCGTGGTCGGGGTCGGCGGGGTGCACGTCGGGGCGTTCGGCCTCGGCGAGGACCAGCTCGGCTCCGCCGACGGTGCTCCAGTGTTCGATGTAGTGCCGCAGCACGGCGCCGCCCAGGCCCGCGCCGCGTACTCCTGGGCGCACCGCGAGGTAGCCCAGCAGCGCGACCTTCGGTTCGGGGTACCAGTGCCCCAGGGTGAGGGCGGCGGGGGCGTCGTCTTCGAAGGCGACGAACACGTCGTCGACGCCGTGCCGGACGTTGTCGATGATGGTCTCGACGGTGACCAGCTCATCGTCCTGAAAGGATGGTTCGAGGATGGTGTCGTACACGGTGAAAAGCGTGTCGACGTCGGTGATGCGTTCGATGGTCGTCGCCATCGGCCCAGTCTGGCAAATGCCGGGGTTTCGCGGGCGGCCTTTTCACGACCCGGGTCGCACCGCGTCCCACGGCACGGTGAGGGTACCGTCGCGGCGCCGTGCGGGCGGCTCCCGTATCGGCCATCCCTTGGCGGACAACGCGTCCAGGCAGCGGCGCCACCGATCGCGCGGCCCGAACACCCGCGACGGGGCGGCCGAGCGCCACTCCTCGTCCACAGCGGACACCAGGGCGTGGATCGGTTCGCCCGCGACATTGTGGTGGATCAGCGCCTTGGGCAGTCGCTCGGCGATCACGGCGGGCGAGTCGAGGTTCGCCAGGCGCGCGGCCAGGGTGAGGCTGAGCGGCCCGCGCTCGTCCAGCAGCACCCAGGCCGCGACGCGCCCGATCTCGTCGCAGGTGCCCTCGAGGATCACGCCGCCGGGGGCCAGGACGCGGCGCATCCGCCGCCAGGCATCGGCCACCTCGTCCTCGTCGTACTGCCGCAGCACGTTGGCCGCGCGCACCACCAGCGGCCGCAGCCCCGCCAGCTCGAATCCACCGTGGACGAACTCCAGGCGCCCCGGGACCGCCGCGGCCCGCGCCTCGGCCACCCGCCGCCGGTCGATCTCCACCCCCACCACGCACACGTCGCTTCGGATGCGCGCCAGGCGATCCCGTAGCTGGCGGGTGGTGACGGGGCTGGCGCCGAAGCCCACGTCGACCACCAGGGGCGCGCGGCCGCCGCGCAGCAGCCCGGCGACGCGGGGCGCCAGCCAGCGGTCCATGCGGCGCAGGCGGTCGGGGTTGGTGGTCCCCCGGGTGATGTACCCGTGCGGGCGTGTCGACGGCACGGGTCTCACCGTAATCCGAGGTCGGCGAGGTCTTGGGCGGTGAGCCGCAGCGACCCCGCGGCGATGTTCTCCTCCAGGTGCGACAGCGAGCTCGTCCCGGGGATCAGCAGGATGTTGGGCGAGCGCTCCAGCAGCCAGGCCAGCGCCACCTGCGGCACGGTGGCGCCGCGCCGGGCGGCCACGGCCGCCAGCGTCCGCGATTCCAGCGGGCGGAACCCGCCGACGGGAAAGAACGGCACGTAGGCGATGCCTGCCGCCGCGCAGGCGTCCACGACGGCGTCGTCGTCGCGGCGCGAGACGTTGTACTGGTTCTGGACGCAGGCGATCGGCGCGACGCGGCGCGCCAGTTCCACGTCGGCGGCCGAGACGTTGGAGACGCCGAGGTGCCGGATCAGCCCCTCCTCGCGCAACGCCAGCAGCGTCTCCAGCGGCCCGGCCAGGGACTCGCCCGGCTGGTCGCCCATGCGCAGGTTCACCACGTCCATGCGGTCCACGCCCAGCGTCGTCAGGTTCGCCTCGACGCCGCGGCGCAGGTTGTCGGGGGTGAGGCCGCGGAGTTGGTCCTCGTCGAGTCCCACATCGGAGCCCTCGACGAGGGCGCCGACCTTGGTGACGAGGACCAGGTCGTCGGGGTAGGGGTGGAGCGCCTCGCGGATCAACGCGTTGGCCGCCACCCCGTCCCGCGCGTAGTAGTTCGAGGTGTCGATGTGGTTGACGCCGAGCTCCACCGCGCGGCGCAGGATCGCCAGGCTGGTGTCGCGCGCGGGCTGGTCACCGTGGGGCCAGCCCGCGAGTTTCATGGCGCCGTATCCGATGCGCGAGACCCGCAGGTCTCCGCCGAGTTTCCATTCGTGTGTGGTCACGAATGGTCACCCTAACTCGGCCATCCAGCGCATCGGGTCGCTCGACGGCAGATTCTCGATCCCGGCCGCGCTCAGCGCCCCGACCGCGAGCGCCCGATGGATCGTTCCGTAGTAGATGACGTGGGAGACCATGCCGCCGTAGGTGAAGGTCTCGGGCGGGTCGGGTTGCGCGTTGATGAAGGTCTCGTCCAGGCGCCCCTCCTCCAGCGCGGTCTTCACCTTGTCGGCCCAGGGCCCGGCCACGGCCTGGTGGCGACGGATCAGCGCGGGAATCGAGGTGTCGCCGGAGTCGTCGGGGCCACGTCCGCCCTCGGTGGCGGCCAGCCAGCGCTCGAACTGCCAGACCACCTGGGCCAGCAGGTCCCGGGCGGACATCTCGCCCGAGCCGTAGTCGAGGTGGTATTCGATCGGCTTGTCCAGCACCGAGTCGTCGACGGTGCGGGCCCGCTCGAGCAGTGCGCCGACGCACCACACGTGGTGGTCGATGAGGTTGTTGAGGACGGTCATGACGTTCCTTTCGGTGGCGGGCAGGCGGATGCCGCCCGGCGGGTGGAAGTGGATGCCGTTGGCCGCCGCGATCCGATAGCGCGGTTGGCGGGCGGCCCGGTGGCGTGACGGCGAATGACCGAAGCCGCGCCGAAAGGCTCGGGTGAACGCCTCGTGCGACTGGTAACCGGCGGCGAAGGCGATGTGGGTGATCGCCCGGTCGTCGGTGACGAGCTGGTATGCGGCGCGCTCCAGCAGCAGGCGACGCCGGAAGGCGCCGGGCGGCTCGCCGAGGCTGGCGGCCACCAGGCGATCGAAGTGGAAGCGGCTGAGGTAGGTGCGCCCGGCCAGTTCCGCCCCGCACAGCCGGGGCTGCTCCAGGCAACCGCTCACCGCATCCAGGATGGCGGCGAGGCGGTCGGTGTCGTTCGTGGTCACACCATCGATATTGGTCGACGCCGCGGCGATTGGCTTGATCTTGTTTGCGGGCTCTTGACTCAGTTGAACTTCATATACAGATGATCTATAGTTGCGCGCATGAAGAGTAAAGGACGGGCGATGCGCGAGCCCACTTTCCACATCCTCACCGCGCTGGCCGATCGGCCGAGATACGGCTACGACGTGATCGCCGAGGTCGCGCGGCTGTCGGAGGACCGCGTGAAGCTCCAGGCGGGCACCCTGTACGCCGCGCTGGATCGGCTCAGCGACGAGCGGCTGATCGGCGTCGACCGCGAGGAGGTGGTCGGCGGCAGGCTGCGGCGCTACTACCGCCTCACCGACGCCGGCGGCGCGGCGCTGGCCGCCGAGGTGGAGCGGATGCGCCACGACGCGACCGAGGCCGAGAAGCGGTTGCGCACGGGCGGACGCTGGGCGGGCGGCGAGGTGGCGCTGTCATGACGGAGGCCGAGTCCACACTGGAGAAACGCCTTCGGCGGCTGCTGTCGGCCTACCCCCACTGGTACCGCAGGGCCCGCGGCGACGAGATGGTCGCCACCATCGTGGAGGCTTCGGGGTCCGATCAGGACCGACCCACCCGGCGCCAACGCCGCGACCTGCTGGTGGGCGGGCTGCGCTGCCGACTGCGGATCCGCGGCGGCAGGGGCGCCGTCGTCCTGGCCGTCGTCGCCGCGCTGATGTTCGGCGTGGTCGGCGCCTGGGCAGGCGCCTGGGCGGGCTGGCAGACCGCGACGCCGCTGCCCGGCGAGGCGGCGAGCCGCGACTTCGTCCACGACGTGCTTCCCGACCCGAAGGTGTCGAAAACGGTGCGCGTCGGCGCTCTGTTCAGCTACGACACCGACTACACCGGCGGCAGCACCGATCCGGCCTGGGCGACCGCGTTGTTCGGCGGCGACGACTACGTGGCGGGCGGGGATCTCGTGACCATCGACGTCACCCAGATGCACAATCCGTGGAACGACACGATGGCCGATCTGACGGATCGGCTTCGCGCGCGCGGCTGGCAGGTCGACGCCCACTCCAGATACCAACCCCCGACCTTGACGGCGCACCGCGACGGGCTGGTGCTGGAGGTCTCCAGCGTCGTCGACACCACGAACTCCATCCACGAGCTGTCGATCACGCGCGCGCAGCCCGCGGCCGTGGCCCCGCTGGTGATCCTCGGGTTCCTGCTCGGCGCGCTGTGCGGATGGCTGTTCGCGGTGCGGATGACGGTGCTGGCGAACGTCAGGCGCCCGGGGCGCCGCCTGGTCGTGAGGATCGGTTCGGGCGTCGCCATCGGCTTGGCCGCCTTCCCGACGGTGTTGGCCCTGATGGTCCTCGGCACCGTCGTCGCCGACGACGGGACCACGAGCCCCGCCGCGCCGTGGACGCCGCTGTACTTCATCCTGATGCGTCCACTGTGTCTGTTCGCCGCGGTGGTCATGCTGGCCACGGCCGCGACCGCGCACTTCCCCTCCCGCGCCGCCACGGCGAGCGTCGCGGTGTCGGCGCCTACACGTGCTCGCTGACCAGCACGGCGACCGTCCCCGCGTCCAGGGCCTCGAAGACGTGGGGGCGGTCGCCCGGGTAGGCGCAGTAGTCGCCCGGCGCCAGCTCCACGGGGTCGTCGGACAGTCCGACCAGGGCGCGCCCCGCCGCCAGGATCACGTGCTCGACGGTGCCGGGCATGTGGGGGTCGGACGCGCGGGCCGCGCCGGGCTCGGCGTTGAGGGTGTAGATGTCGCGGCGGGCGTGCGGGGGGCAGGACGACAGCACGGTCGCGGTGTAGTGCGCCTGGCTGGACCCGATGCGGGGACCCTCGCCCGCGCGGATCACCTGGACCCGGGGGCGAGGCGGGTCGACCAGGCGGCTGAAGGGGACGTCGAGGGCGACGCTGAGCGCCCAGATGGTCTCGATGTTGGGGTTGCCGTTACCCGATTCCAGTTGCGACAGTGTGGACTTGGCCACCTCCGCGCGCTTGGCGAGCTCCGTCAGGGACAGGCCCGCGCGCTCGCGTTCCTTGCGTAGGGCCAGCGCGATCTCCCGCAGCGGCGCGTGGCCCGCGTCCTTGTCCCGCCCCATTTGTTCGCTCCAATACACCAATGTTCGATTTGACGAACGCGCCTCAAAGGTTCATTGTAGGGGGCATGCGTTCGATATACCGAACTCTAGAACAGGGCCTGGTGCGCGACGTCGCGGCCCTGGCCACCGCCGTGGGCTTCGTCGGCGCCTCCTTCGGCGCCATCGCCGTGGCCGACGGCAACCCGCTGTGGGTTCCCGTGGCCATGTCGCTGCTGGTGTTCGCGGGCGGCGCCCAGTTCATGGCGATCGGCGTGGTCGCCGCGGGCGGCGGCGTGATCGCGGCCGTCGTCGGCGCGGTGCTGCTCAACCTGCGGATGCTGCCCTTCGGGCTGGCCGTCGGCCCCGCCGTCGGAAACTGTTGGTGGCAAAGGGTTCTCGGCAGCCACGTTATCACCGACGAGTCCACCGCCTTCGCCATGGCCCGCTCGGGCGACCCCGTCCGCAGCCGCCAGGCGTTCTGGCTGTCGGGCGGCACCCTGTTCGTGGTGTGGAACATCTGCGTCGCGCTGGGCGGCGTGGCCAGCGGATTCATCGGCGACACCGACGCCTTCGGCATCGACGCGGCCTTCCCCGCCGGCCTGCTGGCGTTGATCCTTCCGTCCCTTAAGGACCGCGACGCCCGCCGCGCCGCCGTGTGCGGCGTCGCGATCGCCGTGGCCACCGCCCCGTTCCTGCCCCCCGGCATCCCCGTCCTGCTCGGCCTGGCCGGCGTGGGCGCGGCCGTCATCCCCGTCCCGAGGAAGAAGGTGGCGCGCCCATGACCGTGATCGCCATCGCCGTACTGGCGGCCGTCACCTACGCGATCCGGCTGGCGGGCCCGCTGCTGCGCGAGCGGGTTCACCTGTCCGACACGGTGAAGCGGCTGCTGAACACCTCCGCCACCACCCTGCTGCTGGCCCTGGTCGCCACCGCCACCGTCACCGAGGGCCAGTCCTTCGCGGGCTGGGCGCGGCCCGCGGGCGTGCTGGTGGGGGCGGTGCTGTCGTGGCGGCGGGCGCCGTTCGCCGTGGCGGTGCTGGCCGCCGCGGCCACCGCCGCGCTGCTGCGGCTGGCGGGCGTGGCCTAGGCCGTGCGCCGAAACTCCAGGTCGTAGATGCCGCGTCCCGCCTCGACCCCGCGGGTCTCGAACTTCGTCATCGGGCGCCAGGACGGGCGCGGGCCGAAGCCGCCGTGCGGATTGCGCAGGCCGTCGGCCGCCGACAGCACGTCCAGCATGGACTTCCCGTAGTGCTCCCAGTCGGTGGCGCAGTACAGGCTGCCGTCCATCCGCAGCTTGGAGCGCAGCAGCGCCACGTTGTCGGGCTGGATCAGGCGGCGCTTGTGGTGCCGCACCTTCGGCCACGGGTCGGGGAAGAACACGCAGACGGCGTCGAACACGCCGTCGGGCAGGGTGCGCAGATAGGTGAGGGCGTCGGCGTCCAGCACCCGCAGGTTGGTGATGCCGCGCTCGGCGATCATCGCCAACAGGTTGCCGATGCCGGGCTCGTGCACCTCGATGGCCAGGTAGTCGCGGCCGGGGTCGGCGGCGGCCACCTCGACGGTGGATTCACCCATCCCCGATCCGATCTCCAGCACGACGGGAACGCCGCGGTCGAAAACCGTCTCCCACGGGGCGCCCGGGTCGACGCCGTGCACGGGGTACAACCGCTCCAGCGCCTCGGCGTAGCGCGGGCTCATGCGTCCGCGACGCCGATTGAACGTGCGGATGCTGTCGGTTATCTCGAGAGTGTTCACAACCCGTCGAGATTACCCGGGGCCTCAGTGAATCGCGAAGTACCGCCCCACGGACCTGCCCTTGACCGGGAAGCTCGCCGCGACCCCGTCCGGCGTGGCGTTGACCGACACCTGCTGGCACCAGGCGGTGTCGCGCTCGGCGCCGGGCACCGGCAGCGGGTGCGGGTGGCCGGTGTCGGGTCCGGCCGCGTAGAGGCGGCACTGTGGGCGGGTGAGGTCGAGAGACTCATCGGCGGCCACGACGACGCGGCCGTCGGGCAGGCCGGTGAACCAGCCGCTGGCGTCCTCGTCGCGGGTGGGCGCGTAGCCCAGCGGCGTCTTCACCTTGTAGACGGTGTGGCCGTCGGACAGGGCGTAGGCCTTGACGTCGAAGCTGGCGCCGCCCGAGCCGGTGATCTGGTGGCATTCCCCCAGCGCCACGCGCCCCGCCTCGGGGTCGGTGCCCGCCAGTTGCAGGGTTCCCGCGCAGGCGGGCGCGTAGGTGTTGCCGAGGTCGAGGTGGTCGCGGCGCCAGTGCTGCTCGCCGGAGTCCAGGTCGATCGCGCTGAGGTCGTGGCGGAACTTGCGGGCCGCGAACAGGCCGTCGTTGGAGGACTTGTCGCTGCGGACGTCCACGATGGCGTCGGTGGGGGTGATCGCGATGCCGTGGGTGTAGATGACGCCGTCGGCCTTGGAGTGCCAGGTCCACTGTGGCTTTCCGGTCGCCTCGTCGAGGGCGACCAGCCGGGTGTGGTCGCGGGTCCCGGTGTCGGGGCGGCACGACAGCCCCGCCAGCACCCGTTTGCCGTCGTCGGCCAGCGCCGAGACCCCGCAGTCGTGCGGCGTGGAGTACCGCCAGCGGACGTGGCCGCTGAGGTCGCGCGAGGTCAGGAAGCGGTCGGTCTCGGTGGATGCGAACAGCAGCCGGTCGCCGTCCACGGCGCGCAGCTGGCCGGGGTCGCCGTCGATCGGGACGTCGTGGCGCTGGGCGCCGTTTTCGGTGTCGAGCACGGTGGTGAAGTGCAGGGTGGTGTCGTCGCGGCGCTGGGCGGGCAGCGCCACCAGCTTCTTGTCGTGGGACAGGACGGGAGCGCCACTGGCCTGGCGGTTCCAACGGCGGTGGTGCCAGCGCTCGGCGCCGGTGGCGGCGTCGCGCATGGTCACGGCGACCGACGCGTCGTCGCCCCGTTCGTCCATGATCAACAGTCCATAGGGGGTGCCGAGGCTGCCGTCGGCGTCGCCGACGCGGGCGGTGTCCTTGAGGCTCAGCTTGGTGGCGCTCGGAGGCGGCGCGTGGCTGCGGGTGGCGTCGGTGTTGGCGTCGTCGGTCCACTCGTGGGCGGCGGGGGTTCCCGCCGCGGCGGCCAGGATCACCACGGCGACCGACAGCACGCAGACCCGCACGGTCAGGTCGGCGGGCGGGCGCCAGCGCGGCGCCGGGACCTTGCCGTCGGTGGTCATCTCGCCGAGCACCACCAGCCCTCCGCCGATGACCCCGAAGGCGAAGGCCATGGCGCCCAGGGCATTGCGGTGCGCGATGTAGGCGGCGTGGCCCGGCGTGGGCATCGTGGAGTAGATGATCCAGCCCCCGATGGCGAAGGCCAACGCGAGGATGCCGCCGCACAGCCCCGTGGGCCAGCCGGGGTGGGTGACCATAATGGTCAGTACGACGCCGACGGCCAGACAGCCCGCGATCATGCCGACGGCCAGGTAGGTGCCGCTGGCCGCCCCCGTTCCCGGTTCGGTGAACACCGCGATCCCCAACAGGACGGCGCAGGCCGCCAGCGCCGTCCCGCCCGCGTACAGCAACGCGGTGCGCAGCAGCGGCTTGCCCCAGCCGTGCTTCCAATGGGCCTGGCGCCGAGAGATGATCACATTTAGGTTTCTACCTGATCACCCTGCGCTTTTGGGGCTATCGCGGATAACCCGCGCGGTCACACCTGGCCGTGCGCGGCCCACACCCGATTCAAGACGGACTGGTAGTAGCAGATGCCGGTGCCGAACAGGAACGCCTGCAACAGAATCCCGACGATCCCGGAGCAGCTGCCGACCCGGGCGTGCCCGGCGACGTCCGAGATGCGTCCGCCCGTGCACACGAACGAGATGATGGCCGAGATGCCGATCGTGATGGGCGAGAAGATCGAGACGTTGCAGACGGCGAGGCCCGGCGACACCTCGATTTGTCCATTGTAGTCGCGGAGCTCGCGGTTCACCTTGTAGTACCAGACCAGGCCGTAGATGCCGAAGGTGACCAGCGCCAGCAGCCACACGCCGAAGGGGCTGCGGGTCTTGCCGAGCCGGACGCTGCCGGGGTGCGCGACCTGGCCGTAGCCGGCGGTGTCGGGGAGATTGATGGGCGGGGGGTTGGATGGGCCGGGGGCCATGGTGAGGTCCTTCGGACGGGTGACGAAACTCTGACCCGACTCACGATAGTCATCGATGTCAATCGATCACTCCCCTTTTCAGGCCATCAGCCGCTCGGTCTCATGGGGATGATCACGGGGTGGCCGTCCTGGTCGATGACCCGCACGCGGGCCCGGTAGTGGCGCTCCAGCAGCTCGGCGGTGAGCACCTCGGCGGGGGTGCCGCCGGCCGCCACCCGTCCCCGCGACAGCAGCAGCAGGCGGTCGGCGTACTGCCCGGCCGCCGACAGCTCGTGCATCGTGGAGACGACGGTGAGGCGGTCGCCGCCGCGCAGGGTGTCGATCAGCTCCAGGACCTCCTGCTGGTGCCCGATGTCGAGCGCGGAGGTGGGCTCGTCGAGCAGCAGCAGTCCGCGATCGCCGCCGTCCAGCTGGGCCAGCGCCCGCGCCAGGAAGGCGCGCTGCCGCTCCCCGCCCGACAGGGTCTCCAGACGGCGGGCGGCGAAGGCGGTGAGGTCGAGCCGCTCGCAGACCCGGTGGGCGGCGTCGAGGTCGGCGCGGCCCTCGCGGCCCAGCGGCGGGATGTGGGGGGTGCGTCCCAGCAGGACGTAGTCGAAGACGGTGATGGCGGGCGGCACGGTCGGGGTCTGCGCCACCACGGCGAGGCGGCGGGCCAGGGCGCGGCGCGACATCGCGTCGACGGACGCGTCGTGGAGGCGGACGTCGCCGGCGCGCGGCAGCAGCCCGGCCACGGCGTTGAGCACCGTGGACTTGCCCGCGCCGTTCGGCCCGATCACCGACAGCCACTCGCCCGCCTCCACGCCGAACGACACGTCGTCCACGATGGTCTTGGCGCCGAGCCGGACGGACAGGCCCGCGACGTCCAGGGCCCTCACGGGTTCACCTCCGTGGAGGTGCGCATGACCAGGGCGAAGAAGGGGGCGCCGACGAACGCGGTGACCACGCCGATCGGCAGTTCGGCGGGGGCGATCGCCACGCGGGCGGCCAGGTCGGCGATCACCAGGAAGGCCGCGCCCGTGACCAGGGACAGCGGCAGGATGGCGCGGTAGGAGCGGCCCGCGGTGAGCCGCACCAGGTGCGGCACCACCACGCCGACGAAGCCGATCAGGCCGCTCACCGACACCGCCGCGGCGGTGCCCAGCGAGGCGGCGGTCAGCAGGATGAGTCGGCTGTGGCGGGGGTGCAGGCCCAGGGCGGTGGCCTCGGCGTCGCCCAGGCTCAGCACGTCGAGTTCGCGGCGCCGCGCCAGGACGGCGACGGCGGTGACGACGACATAGGGCAGCAGCGTGTACACATCGGACCATTCGGCGGCGTTGAGCCGCCCCATGATCCACGAGTAGACGCTGGCGACGGTGTCGACGTTGCGCTGCTGGATGTAGGTCTGCATCGCGGTGAAGAACGCCGAGACCGCCACCCCCGCCAGGATCAGGGTGACGGGGCCGCGGCGGGCACCGGCGCCGAAGCCGCCGAGGAAATAGGTGGCCGCGAGCGCCGCGAGGGCCCCGGCGAACGCGGCCAGCGGCAGCAGGCGGTCGTCCAGTGGGGCGCCGTGGGCGCGGGCGATGATGAAGACGGTGGCCGCCAGGCCCGCGCCCGCCGCGACGCCGAGCAGCATCGGGTCGGCCAGCGGGTTGCGGAAGACGCCCTGGTAGCAGCCGCCTGCCAGACCGAGCATCGCGCCGACGAGCACCGCCAGCGCCACCCGCGGCGCCCGCAGGTCCCACACGATGGCGGCCCGCTGCGGGTTGAGGCCCGAATGGAAATGGACGCCCGGGATGTGGTTGAGCAGCTCCAGGGCGACGCTGCCCGGCGGGATCGTCACCGGCCCCAGCGCCACCCCGGCGATCACGGCGGCGGCGAGGACGGCCAGCGCCACCACCATCCACAACGGACGCAACCCGGCCGGGCGGAAACGCTCGCGGCCGGGTGCGTCGGCGGGGGCGGGCGCGCTCACGCGCCCGCCCGCTGGGCTTCGATCACTTGCTGGCTTTGGACACCGCGTCGGTGATGTCCTTCATCAGGTCCACCACGCGCGGGCCCCAGCGGGAGGCGACGTCGTCGTCGAGCGCGACGACGTTGCCGTCCTTGACGGCCTCGACCGACTTCCAGCCCGGCCGCTTCGTGACGTCGGCGGTGGTGGAGCCGCCCGCCACGAAGATCATGTCGGGGTTGGCGTCCAGCACGTACTCCGCCGACAGCTGCGGGTACCCGCCGGTCTTCGTGGCGTCCTTCGCCTTGTCGGCGATGTTGGTGAGGCCCGCCTGCTTCAACAGCGACCCCGCGAAGGTGGTCGACGTCAGCGAGAAGAACTTCGCGTCCAGCTCGTAGTAGGCGGTCAGCGGGTGTTTCGTCTTGGGCAGCTTCGACACCATGCCCGAGATATCGCTCTTGATGGACTTGTCGAGCTTGGTCGCGTCGGCCTTGTGCCCGGTGAGGGCGCCGAGGTCGGTGATCTGCTGGTAGGTGTCCTTCAGCGCTGTGGCGGCGGGCGCCAGGTAGGTCGGCACCTTGGCCTTCTTCAGCTTCTTGACGATGCCCTGCTGGTCGTTGGACAGCACCACCAGGTCGGGCTTGTATCCCACAATGGACTCAACGTTGGGAGTGAAGGCGTTGAGCTTGGTCTTCGGGGCGTCCTTCGGGTAATCGGACGTGGAGTCCACCGCCTTGACCTGCTTGCCCGCGTCGATGGCGAACAGCATCTCGGTGGCGGTGGCCGACAACGAAACGATCCGCTTCGGCTTGGCGTCCAGGGTGATCCCGGCCGCCGAATACGACTGCTTGCCGGTGTCCTTGGTGGACGAATCGTGGGCACAACCCGACAGGCCGATCGCGGCGATGGCGACCACCGCGACGGTGCGGGCGAGACTGCGCGAACGCATGGTTTTCCTCCTTGCCAGTCGAGGGGTGGGGGGCTGGCGCAAAGGAGCTTTCAGGTCCGTCGCGCGAGACGCTCATCCTCGAAAGCGTGAATCGCGACCCCATCGCAGGCGACCTGGCTTCGGGCACGGGGCCCTCACAGTTGCGGGACAGCGTCGGAGTCTCACCGACTTCG
>NZ_DASQPW010000218.1:0-35025 GCF_035643755.1 Stackebrandtia sp.
GGAGGCCGCCATCGCGGCGGTGCGGGCGATGCGGCGCCGCGAGCTGCTGCGCATCGCCTGCGCCGACCTGCTCGGCCTGGTCGACGTGCGCCAGGTGGGCCGGGCCCTGTCCGATCTCACCGACGCGGTGCTGCACACCACCCTGGCCATCGCCCAGTCCTCGGTGGACTCTCCGGTCCCGATCGCGATCATCGGCATGGGTCGCCTCGGCGGCCGCGAGACCTCCTACGCCTCCGACGCCGATGTCCTGTTCGTCTACGACGGCAGCGCCGACGACGCCCCCGCCGCACAGTCCGTCATCGACACCATGCGGCGTCTGCTGTCGTCCCCGGCCGCCGAGCCCGCCCTGGTGCTGGACCCCAGCCTGCGGCCCGAGGGCCGCCAGGGTCCGCTGGTGCGCAGCCTCGCCGCCTACCGCCGCTACTACGCGCGCTGGTCGCGGCCCTGGGAGTCCCAGGCGCTGCTGCGCGCCCGGTTCGCGGCGGGAAACGTCCGCCTCGGCGCCGACTTCATGGCGCTGGCCGACGGGATCCGTTACCCCATGGGCGGTCTGAGCGCCGAGCAGCTGGTGGAGCTGCGTCGCATCAAGGCCCGGGTCGACACCGAGCGGCTGCCGCGCGGCGCCGACCGCGCCACCCACGTCAAGCTCGGCCCGGGCGGACTGACCGATGTGGAGTGGAGCGCGCAGCTGATCCAACTGCGCCACGGGCACGCCGTGGAGGGCCTGCGCACGACGTCCACACTGGAGGCGATCGCCGCGGCCCGCGACGCCGAGCTCATCACCGACACCGAGCACGACGAGCTGCGCGCCGCCTGGCTGGGGGCCTCGCGGATCCGCGACGCGCTCACCCTGTCGCGTGGCACGCCCTCCGACCAGCTTCCCCGGCAGGGCCCGGAGCTGGCGGGAATGCTGGCGGCGCTGGGGGAACCGGACGCCGAGGACCCCGGCGAGTACGTCGACGAATACCTGCGGGTCGCGCGCCACGCGCACGCCGCCGCCGAGCGGGTCTTCTACGAGTGACGCCGCCGCTGGTGGCCCCACACGCTGAGTCCGGCCACGGCCAGCACGCACAGCACGGCGAGCACCGCCGCGGTGACGAAGAACTCGATGAGCAGGAAGAACGCCACCACCAGGAAAAAGAATATGGACAGGTAACCGAGCACCCGGCTGGAGAGAAACGTGTCCATGGCTGGATGGTATCGACGGCGGCGGCGGCGGGTCAATACGCGAAGGTGAATCACTAACGCCCCTTAAACGTCTGTTATGGATGGATTTGGGAAAAACGCGTTGCCGCGCCCCGGGCCGCCCGGTAGCGTGCCCGCCCATGCGGATCCTGCTGCTCGGGGGCACCTCGTTCATCGGACGCACGATCGCCGAGCGGGCGCTGCGCGAGGGCGACGCGGTGACGCTGTTCGGGCGCGGGCGAACCGGCGCCGGGCTGTTTCCCGACGTACCCCGCCTGATCGGCGATCGCGACACCGACGACTACGGCGCGCTGGCGGCGGGGGAGTGGGACGCCGTCGTCGACCTGTCGGGCTACCTGCCGCGCCACGTCGATCGCGCCATGGACGCCCTCGGCGATCGCGTCGGCCGCTACCTGTTCGTCTCCAGCCACGCCGTGTACGTCCAGGAGGGACTGTCCGCGGGAAACGACGAGGACTCCCCGCTGCGCGATGCCCTGCGCGGCGAGGTCGCCGTCCTCGACAACGACACCTACGGTCCGTCCAAGGTGGCCTGCGAGGAGGACGTGGTGGCGCGCTTCGGTTCCCGCGCCACCATCGTGCGGCCGTGCCGGGTCGCCGGGCCTTATGACAACCAGAACCCCGTCACCTATTGGGTGAGGCGTGGCGCCCGCGGCGGGTGGGTGGCGCTGCCCGGCGACCCCGACCAGCCCGTCCAGATCGTCGACGCCCGGGACCTCGCCGCTCTGGTGCTGCGGCTGGTGCGCGACGATCGCGGCGGCGCGTTCAACGCGGTCGGCCCCGCCGACCCGACCACGCTGGGGGCGCTCATCCGCGCCTGCGCCCGCCTCGGCGGCACCGACATCGAGATCGTGCCGGTACCCGGCCCGCCGCCGCCGCTGTTCCCGCTGGTGCGCCCACGTTCACAGTGGATGGGTCAGCGGCGCGGCGGCGCCAGGGCCCGCGCGGCGGGGATGCCCGCCACCCCGCTGGAGACCACCCTGGCCGACATCGCCGCCTGGGACCGTTCCACCGGCCTGCCGCCGCTGGGCAGGGGCTACACCGCCGCCGAGGAGGCGGCGGTGTTGGCGCGCCGCGCGCCCGGCGCCTGAGGCGCTCAGGCCACGGCGGGCTCCTCGACCACGGGACCGCCCTCGTCCTGTGTGGATGTCCTGGCGCGCCGCATCATCGGCACCAGGACGAACACCACCGCCAGCCCGACGAGGCCGCAGGCGGCCACGGTGATGCGCGGCGACAGCAGCTCGACGGCGACGCCGCCCGCCGCGTATCCGAACAGCGACAGGCCCTGCAGCCAGCCGTTGAGGGAGGCGTTGGCGCGCCCGCGGGAGTCGGCGGGAACCCGGCGCCCCAGCAGCGATCCGACCAGGGTGTTCTCGCCGCCGTTGAGCCCGCCCCCGGCCAGGAACAGCGGCACCAGCCACCACGCCGATCCGTGCACCAGCGCCGCCGAGGCGATCACCGCGCAGGTCAGGCCGAGCGACAGGAACATTCCCTGCAGCAGCCTCCGGTCGTTGGAGGTGTTCTTGATGGGGCGCGCCAGCGCCCAGGCGCCGACGGCCATGCCCACCGCCCACGCCGCGCTCACCAGGCCGTAGACGGTCGTCGTGGCGTGCATGGTCTCGCGGATGAAGAACACCTCGACCACGTTCACCGCCGACACCACGCCGACGATCAACGCCAGTCCGACGATCATCAGATGGATCAGCCCGTCGTCGGACGGCCGCCAGGCGCGGGCGTTGGCGTCGCGTGAGGACTGTTCGCGGAATCGCCCGCCCCGTCGGGTGCGGATCAGGAATCCCGCCGACACCGTGGCCAGGGCGCAGACCGCGTTGACCAGCATCGCCGAGTGCGGCCCGTACTGTCCTACCAGGACTCCCGCCATGGCGGGTCCCGCGATGAAGCCCAGGGTGCTGGCGCTCTGCCCGATCGCGGTGGCGCGCGGCAGGTCGTCGCGGGTCACCATGGCGGGGATCATCGCGCCCAGCGTGGGTTGCAGCACCGCGGTGCCCACCGACAGCAGCAGGACGTAGGCCAGCAGGACGAACACGTTGTCGGTGGTGGCCAGCGCCAGGCTCGCGACGATCCGCACCGCTCCCGAGGCGATCACCAGGACGCGGCTGTCCACGGCGTCGACCCAGCGCCCGATGAGCGGGGCCAGCACCACCATGGGCAGCATCGACGCGATCGTCACGCCCGCCGCGGCCAGGCCGCCCTCGCCGGTGGTCTGGACCTGAAGCATCAGCGCGGTCATCACGCCGAACATGCCGGTCTGGGCGAGGAAGCGGGCGGCGGCGTCGATGTAGACATCGCCCCAGCGGGAGGCCGCCGGCTTAGATGTGAAAGACATGTTTCATAACTTAGCCATTCGCCGTCATAAATGAAAGCGCTATTTCATAACTTGAGACGTGATGCCCGCCACCGCATCGACCGCCCCGTGGATCGTCAGTCGTCGGGGAACAATCGGATCAGCACCGACACCGGGCGGGCCCCCTCGGGCGCCGTTCCCCTGCGGGTGCGCGCCTTGAACTCGTCCACCACCTCGAGCAGCCGCCGATTGACCTCGGCGGCCTCGGCCGCCGTCACCAGCAGGTTGATCTGCGACATGATCCCGACCTCGTACCACTCGCGGGGCTCGCCGGGCAGCTTGTCCAGCCAGCGCCGCAGCTTGGCGTCCTCGACCCCCAGGAACGCCTCGCTCATGGCGCGGGCCGCCAGGTGCATGCTCTCGCGGTCGTCGTAGTCCACCGCCGCCTTGAAGGACTCCACCTTCCTGCGCCACACCCGCTCCCGCCCGTCCCCGCGGCTGGGACCCTGCTCCACCAGGCCCACCCTGGCCAGCACCCTCAGGTGATAGCTCATCGCGCTGGGGGACATGCCGACCAGCTCGGCGCACTCGGTGGCCGTGGCGTCGTCCACCTGCGTCAGGTAGTCGAGCACCGCGGTTCGCGCTGGGTGGCCCAGCGCCCGGATGACCTCCGGATCGGAGAAGCGCACGGTCGGTGAGTCGGTGTCCGCCATGCCCTAAGCAAAACATGCCGACACCGCCGCGCGGATCCGAGTGCGCGATCAGGGCCGCAGCACCAGGCGGTGGCGCTGCGCGGCGTTCAGCTTCTGGCGGCTCCAGTTCATCGGCAGCAGCCTGCCGGAGTTCCACAGCGGCAACTGATCGGCGTAGTTGGTGTGACCGGCGTGCCCGGAGTTGCCGGTCAGGTTGATCCAGCGCGATCCGTCCAGGTCGGACAGATCCACGATCATCCGCATCGACGGCAGGGCCGTCACCGCGTAACCCTCGCGGGTGTCCCAGCCGGTGGCGTCCACAATGCCGCCGCCGCCCCCGGTGGGAATCGACCGCGCGTTGAAGATCGCCTCCACCAGGCCGATTCCCGAGGTGCCCAGCGACTGGTTCCTCACCGTCAGCGTGTGCAGGTCCCCCCAGCGCCAGTCCGCCGGGTCGTCGCCGAGGCGATTCACCAGCTCGTCGCTGGCCTGGCGCAATGCCTTGCGCAGCATGTCATCGCGGTCCTCGATCCGGGGCGTGGACTTGTCGTCCCACCACCAGGCGTGCGGCTGAGACGCCAACCTCTCCACCACATAGGACCATCGCTCGCCGCCGCCGGGCGCCATGTCGGCGGGCAGCTCGTCGAACACGTCCGACAACAGATGCCGCCAGGTCGCGTTGTACATCGCCGCCCCCGCCGAGCCCGCGTCCTGGCGCAGGTCCCACTTCCGCAGCACCCCGCAACCCGCGCAGTCCGACACCGGACCCAGCCGCCTGATCGCCTTCTCCACCGCCGCGGCGCCGGTGTTGGTGGTGTCCATGTGCATCTTCGCGATGTCGGCCACCGAGATCTTGCCCGGCGCCTCAGAGATCATGTCCCGGATGCGCTGGCTGCGATAGCCGTACGTCCAGTCCTTTGTCAACAGATACGGATACTGGTCCCCGATCACCCGGTTGTTCGCGGTGACGATGAACCCCTCGTCCGGATTGCTCACATAGGGCAGTTCGTCGAACGGGATGTAGCCCTTCCAGTCGTACGACGAATCCCAGCCCGGCACCGGCATGGTGCCGTCCCCCTTGCCGCGCACCGGAATCCGCCCCGGCGACTGGTAGCCGATGTTCCCGGAGTCGTCGGCGAAGATCAGGTTCTGCGCGGGCACCTCGAAGCGCCGCGCGCCGTCGCGGAAGTCGGCGAAGCTTTCGGCGGTGTCCATCGAGAAGATCGCCTCGGCGGTCCTGCCCGGCCGCAGCGCCGTCCACTGTAGTGCCAGTCCGTACACCCTGCCCGGACCCTCGGGCGGGTGGTTGCCCACCGCCGTGGCCGCCGGATCCGAGTCCGACACCAGCGGCCCGTGTCCGGTGGAGCGCACCGTGATCCTCACCGGCTCGCCCCCGGCCACCTTGATCGTCTCGGTGCGTTCCCGCAGCCTGTGCCACTTGCCGTCCACCTCGTAGCGCTTGCCGCGGATCCGCTCCAGGTAGAAGTCGGTGACGTCCGGTCCCAGATTCGTGAAGCCCCACGCCACGTGCGCGTTGTGCCCGATCATCACGCCCGGCACCCCGGAGAAGCTGAAGCCCGTCACGTCGAACGGGCAGGCGGCCGACACCTCGCGGCACCGCAACCCCACCTGGTACCACACCGACGGCATCGCCGCCCCCAGGTGAGGATCGTTGGACAGCAACGGTTTCCCCGTCGTCGTATAGTCCCCGGAGATCACCCACGAGTTCGACCCGATGCCCGCGTCGGCGCCCGGGCCCATCAGCTTCGTCAACGGCGCCAAGGAATCCGACGCCCGCTCGACCGCGCCCGCCGCGTGGGCGTCGGTGGCCGCCACCCGCGGCGACACCGACGACTTCTTCGCCGACGGATCGAACGCCCCGTCCCTCACCGTCCCGGAACCCACGATGTCGGCGTGCTCGCCGGGGTACGGCGGATAGATGTCGGCGATCTCGTCGGCCGACAGTCCCGAACCCGCCAGGCGGGCCCGCCCCAGCTCGTCGTCGTAGTTGCCCTTCAGGTCCCACGCCATCGCCTTCAACCAGGCCAGGCTGTCCACCGGGTCCCAGCGTTCGATCCGGTAGTCCAGCCCCGTCAGCCCCAGCGCCGAGTACTCCAGGCTCACGTCGCCCGGCGACTTCCCCTTCAGGTACGCGTTCACCCCGCGCGTGTAAGCCGTGAAGTACCGCCTGGTCTTGGCGTCCAACAGCTTCCACTCCGCGGCGGCCACCCGGCGCCACCCCATGGTGCGGATCGCCCGGTCGGTTTCCACCTGCGACTTCCCGAACATCTCCGACAGCCGCCCCGACGTCACGTGGCGCCGAAAGTCCATCTCGAAGAACCGGTCCTGGGCGTGCACGTAGCCCTGCGCGGCGAACAGGTCGTCGGAGGTGTCGGCGTAGATCTCCGGGACGCCCCAGCGGTCCCGCGTCACCTCCACGTCGGCCGACAGCCCCGGCAGCGTCGTCACCCCGTCCACTTCGGGAAACGACCGGTCCACCGTCCACGTGGCCAGGCAGATCCCGGCGAGCACGACAACCAGTACGGACACCACGGCGCGGCGCGTCCAGGCGCGCAGGCGTCGAAAACGGGGGGTGTGGGGCATGAGGACGGATGATACGCGAAACGGCGCCCCGCCCGTCCCGGCGAGAACCGGGCGAACGGGGCGCCGCCGTTCCCCTCACGCCCCGGTGTTGCGCCAGCGTTGCCAAAAGTCCGTCAGGTCGGTGCCCGAGACCTTCGCGAACACCGCGCGCAGGTCGTCCGACGTGACGACCCCGTACCGGTGCGCCCTGACCAACGCGGCCAGTGCCCTGGTCATCGCGTCGGCGCCGATCTTGCCCTCCAGCTCGTGGAACATGCAGGCGCCGTCGCCGTAGATGCCGGGGGCGTATTCGTCCGGCTTGTCGCCGTAGTAGTCCATGCCGGCGTCGATGCGCATGCCGTCGGAGAACCAGAACGGCGAGGTGTCGCAATAGGACGGAATCCCGGTGACGCGGACGGTGATGTACTGGGTCACCGATTCGTCGATCCACGGGTCGTCGTACTCGTCGTCGCCGACCAGCCCGTAGAACCACTGGTGGCCGGTCTCGTGAACCACGTCCACGCGTTGGGGCTCGGACAGGATGAAGTTCGGGTACTCCATGCCCCCGAAGCCCGGCCAGTCGCCCACCACGGTGTCCATTTCGGCATACGGATAGTCGCCGTAGGCGTCCGAGAAGCCGTCCATGGCCTGGCGCGCCCACCCCGACACGTCGGAGGCGGTGTCGGCGGTGACGTCGTCGGGATACCAGGTGTTGAGGCGCACCCCGCCGACGTCGTCGGTCTCGCGGTGGAACGGCCCCGCCGCCCAGGCGAAGTCCCGCACCCGGGGCGCCGAGATGACCGTGGTGGTGCGCCCCCGGCGGTGGCTCTCGGCCACCACGTGACCCGTGGACGGCACCGCGATCGCGTCGGAATGCCGCAGGCTCACCGAGAAATCGGACGTCAACGAATAGAACGACTCCCCGCCGGACACATACGGCGGCAGCTGCCAGCCGCGCGCGTCCTTCACCGCCAACAAGGGAACGGCGTTGCCCAGGAAGTTGTACTTCCCGGCGCGGCCGAAGCGATCCACCTTGTCGGGCACGTCGATCGACACATCGAAACTCACCGTGGCCCGCCGCCCGGGCCCGGCAGCGTGCCTCAACGTCACGGGCACGGCCGTGCAGCCGACGGACGCCTCGCCCAGCTCGCCGCCGCGGGGGCGTGTCAAGCGCACGGCCGTGTCGTCACAGCCGCCCGACCCGTTGCCCCACAAGCGAAGCCACACCGTGCGCAGCGGCGCGTCGCCGGTGTTGCGGAACGAGACCTTCTCGGTGCCCTTCCAGGACGTCCCGGCGTCGTCGCCGTCCAGACGCAGGCTGTAGCGGGCATGGTCGGGGCCGGCCGTCGAGGTCGGGCCCTCGTCGGCCATGGCGCCGGCGGCGGTGAGCGCGCTGGCGGCCACGGCCAACGCGATCCCGGCGGCGCGCCAGGAGCTTCTCCTCATCGCGATCTCCTTATCGCCGGACCGGGCGTTCGCCGATCCGCCAAAAGGATCGCCGCCGCGCCGCCGGTGCCGCCAGCCTTTCGGTCTGTGCCGAATCAGCCCGGCCGCGCCACCAGCGACTCGCCGAGCGGGGTGAGGCCGTGGCGGACGCTGCGGCCGGTGCGGTTCGTGGCGACCAGCCCGGCCTCGCGCAGCACCCCGACGTGCTCCGACGCCGAGGCGGGACTGATGTCCAACATGGAGGCCAGCGCCGAGGTGGTGGGACCGGTGGCCACGGCGCGCAGCACCTGGGCGCGCGTGCGGCCCAACAGCCGTGGCAGGGAATCGGCGGCGGTGTCGAGCCCGAGCCGCGCCGGGTCCACGGGGTAGACCAGGGCGGGGCGGGCCAGCCCGGCGCGGCGGAATCCCGCCCGGGTCCAAAACACCGTGGGAATCACCAGCAGCGACGCCCCGTCCAGCCGCAGGCTCCCCGAACACAGCCCCGTGACGCGCAGCACGTCGCCGTCCAGGCGAATATCGGGGCTCAGATCGGACAACGCGGCTCCCAGCCCCTGGCTCATCACCAGCCTGCCGACGCGCGCCAACTCCCGCCACACCACCGGGGCGGCGATCGCGCCGGGCGCGCACACCCGCCGGTACGACCCGCACGCTCGCACCAGATCGGCCGGGGCGTCGGGTTCGCGAAGCGGATGGGCGCCGGTGAGGATCGGCGGGATCGGGGCCCCGGCGGCGACCAGGTCGAGCAGGGGGCGGCTGTCGGGCGGCAGCCGCGGCAGCACCCGCCGTCGCCACCGGTCGATCGGGCCGTGGCCGGTGGGCGCTCGCAGGGCCTGGACGCTGGCGCCGATCTCCAGGTGCGGCACGGCCGCGAACGACACCCGCGCGTAGTCGGCGCTGGACAGCTGGATGTCCAACATGAGCCCATGCTGCCCCGCCAACAGCACCGCGGCGTCACGAAAAGGCAAAAGTTTCGCGGCCCGTCCGGCTCGGACGGGCCGCGAAGATCAGCAGTCGAAGTACATCGAGAACTCGTGCGGGGTGGGGCGCAGCCGGATCGGGTCGACCTCGTTGTCGCGCTTGTAGGAGATCCACGTGTCGATCAGGTCGGGGGTGAACACGCCGCCGTCCAGCAGGAACTCGTGGTTGGCCTCCAGGTTGTCCAGCACCTCCGGCAGGGAACCGGGCACCTGCTTGAGGTCGCCGAACTCCTCGGGAGCCAGCTCGTACAGGTCCTTGTCCACCGGCTCCGGCGGCTCGATCTTGTTCTTGATGCCGTCCAGACCGGCCATCAGCATCGCCGAAAACGCCAGGTACGGGTTGGACGACGGGTCGGGCACCCTGAACTCCACCCGCTTGGCCTTCGGGTTGGTTCCCGTCACCGGGATGCGGGTACACGCCGAGCGGTTGCGCTGCGAGTACACCAGGTTCACCGGGGCCTCGAAGCCCGGCACCAGGCGGCGGTAGGAGTTGACCGTCGGGTTGGTGAACGCCAACAGCGACGGGGCGTGCGACAGCAGACCGCCGATATACCAGCGCGCGGTGTCCGACAGCCCGGCGTAACCGGTCTCGTCGTAGAACAGCGCCTCGCCCTTCAGCGCCAGGCTCTGGTGGCAGTGCATGCCGGAACCGTTGTCGCCGAACAGCGGCTTGGGCATGAACGTCGCGGTCTTGCCGGCGGCCCACGCCTGGTTCTTCACGATGTACTTGAACAGCTGGAGCTGGTCACCCGCGTTGAGCAAAGTAGAGAACCGGTAGTTGATCTCCATCTGGCCGGCGGTGCCGACCTCGTGGTGGGCCCGCTCCACCGTCAGCCCGGTGTCCACCAGGGTGCGCACGATCCCGTCGCGCAGGTCGGCGAAGTGGTCCACCGGCGGCACCGGGAAGTAGCCGCCCTTGTTCTTGGGCTTGTAGCCCCGGTTGCCGCCCTCCTCGGCGCGCCCGGAGTTCCAGGCGCCCTCCACGGAGTCGATGTAGTAGAAGCCGTGCTGGGTGGCGGTGTCGAAGCGGATGTCGTCGAAGATGTAGAACTCGGCCTCGGCCCCGAAGTACGCGGCGTCGGCGATGCCCGAGGCGGCCAGGTGCTGTTCGGCCTTCTTGGCGACGTTGCGGGGGTCGCGCGAATACGGCTCGCGGGTGAAGGGGTCGTGGATGAAGAAGTTCAGCGCCAGGGTCTTCTCGACGCGGAACGGGTCGATGAAGGCGGTCGTGACGTCCGGAAGCAGCAGCATGTCGGACTCGTGGATCGCCTGGAATCCGCGGATCGACGAACCGTCGAAGGCCAGGCCGTCGGTGAACGCCGATGCGTCGAAGCTCTCGGCCGGTACGTTGAAGTGCTGCATCACCCCCGGCAGGTCGCAGAACCGCACATCGATGAACTTGACGTCGTTGTCCTTGACGTAGGACAGCAGTTGGTCGGGATCGCTGAACACCGCTAAGTTCCCTCTTTCCAGGTGATCGTTGCGGACGTTGTCGCCAGCCTATGACCGAGCGGTTGCCCCGCCATGTCTCCGTTGTTTCCGGCGTGTTACACGCGGGTGCCGGCGGCCACACTCCTCCGACGCGCGCGCCGAGGAGGGCGGTCACTACCCTTGGCGCTTATGAGCGACAGCGTCACCACGGCCAAGCCGGACGAGGCCGGGCAGGTCCCGGCCCTGGCCACCTACCCGCAGCGCTTCCTGGCGCTGCTGGCCGACTGGCTGCTGTGCCTGCTGTTGACCAAGGGCCTGCTGGCCGGCGGGCTGCTGCCGGACTTCGCCTACGGCGAGGTGTGGACCAACGTGGTGGCGATCGTGGAGTACACCGCGTTCCTGACCTTCTTCACCCAGACCCCGGGCATGCGGATCGTGAAGATCCACTGTGTCCACATCGCGAGCTCCGGGCCGCTGCGCTTCGGGCGGGCGCTTGTGCGGGCGTTCCTGCTGCTGGGCCTGTTCCTGCCCGCGCTGACCGCGTTCTCCGACCCGCACCGCCGCGGCCTGCACGACAAGGCCACCGGCTCGGCCATGGTGCGGTTACAGCGGCGGCGTCACGACGCTGACGGTGAACGGCGGCTTGGCGACGCCCCGCCGCTCGGCGTCGAACTGCGCGTTGACCACCAGCAGGCGGCCGTCCCGGTACGCCAGGGTGGTCGGGGTGTCGTCGGCCGGGCGCTCCCAGCGCCCCAGCACCTCCCCGACGGTGTCCCCTTCGGACAGTCGCACCGCGGTGAGCCAAAAGCGCACGGCGCCGTCGGGGTCTTGCGAGTTGTCGCACACGTACAGCACGTCGTCGACCCACACCATGCCGTCCCCGGCCAGGTGCTCGCCGCCCAGGTCGACCCGCCGGGCGGAGCGGGCCGCGACGTCGACGCGCCACAGCTCCTCCGAGCCCTGGCCCACCACGAGCAGGCCGGTGCCGTCGCGGGTGGGCACGATCCCGTTGAGGTAGTGCCGCACCTCGGGCTCGGCGCCGTGGGCGGTCAGGTCGAGCCACTCCTCGGGCGGACCGATCCGTTCGCCGAGCTCCAGGCGCCACAGCACCGGCCGCTCGGAGTCCGTCACGTAGGCGTATCCATTCAGGACGCACACGTCGTTGAGCAGCGCCGGGTCGCCGTCGACCCGGTGGCGCGCCACCAGGTCGCCGCTGTCGATGTCGTAGCCGAAGATCAGTCCGGTGCGGAACCCGCACACGATGAGCCTGCCGCGCTCGTCCACGGCCATGCCCAGCGCCTGGGTCCGCCCGTCGGCGCCCGCCGGCTGCCATTGCGCCAGCGCGCCGGTGTCCAGGCGCCCCCGGAAGATGGTGCCCTGCCGGGAGCTGGACACGAAGAAGCCCGCGTCGTCGGTGTCCTCGGTGACGCCCTCGGGGAAGACGGCGTCGCCGGGCAGAACGAACTGCTCGATCATTTGCCGCGCATGGCGCGCCGCGCGCCCTTGGGGGGCTTCATGTTCTGCGGCACCGGGCCCTTGGGCATCGGCGGCTTGGACGCCGCCTTCAGCGCGGTGAGCCTGCGGTTCAGGTCGTTGGCCTGCTTGGCGGTGATGTTGTGCGGCAGCTTGGCGAGCCGGTTGCGCAGCTTGCGGACCGACAGCTGCTCGCCGCCGTCCTCGCCGATGACGAAGTCGTACACCGGGGTGGAGCCCACCACGCGGTTGAGCTTCTTCTTCTCCTGGTTCACCAGGGCCTTCAGGCGTCCGCTGCTGCCCTCGGCCAACAGGACCACGCCGGGCTTGCCGACGGCGCGGTGCACCAGGTCCTGGTGGGTGGACACCGCCACGGCGGGCGTGATGTTCCAGCCGCGCATCTGCTCGACGATGCCGTAGGCGGCGCCGGGCTGATCGACCGCCTGGTCCATCACCGCCTTGGAGGTGCGGACGTTGAGGACGATGAGCACCGCCAACAGCGCCAGCAACACCGCCATGGCCATGAAGGGCCACGGCAGCGTGTGGGTGACGAACACCAGCACGGCGCCGGCGGCCAGGGGGATCAGCGCGGCGATGATCGCCAGCGGCAAGAAGAGCTTGTCCTTCTTGGCCGTGAATGAAAACGCCATGCCGATCTGCTTCAGGCGCGTGCCGAAACCGGCCTTCTCGTCGTCGTCCTTTGCCATGAGGTCAGCTTAATAGGAGGGATCAGGCGGGCTGCCGCGCCGCCAGGGCTTGGCGATAGAGACGCCCGGCACGGTAGGAGGAGCGCACCAGGGGCCCGCTCATCACGCCGGCGAAGCCGATGCGTTCGGCCTCTTCGGAAAGCTCCACGAACTCCTCGGGTTTCACCCAGCGGTCCACCGGGTGGTGGCGGGGCGTGGGGCGCAGGTACTGGGTGATGGTGATCAACTCGCAGCCGGCGTCGTGCAGGTCACGCAGCGCCTGCGACACCTCCTCGCGGGTCTCGCCCATGCCGAGGATCAGGTTCGACTTCGTGACGAGGCCGTACGAGCGGGCGGCGGTCAGCACCGACAGCGAACGCTCGTAGGTGAAGGCCGGGCGGATCCGGCGGAAGATGCGCGGGACGGTCTCCACGTTGTGCGCCAACACCTCCGGGCGCGAACCGAAGACCTCGGCGAGCGCGTCGGGCTCGGCGTTGAAGTCGGGGATCAACAGCTCGACGCCGCAGCCGGGCACCTCGGCGTGGATCTGGCGGACGGTCTCGGCGTACAGCCAGGCGCCGCCGTCGTCGAGGTCGTCGCGGGCCACGCCGGTGATGGTGGCGTAGCGCAAGCCCATGGTGGACACCGACGCGGCGACCCGGCGGGGCTCGTCGCGGTCCAGCGCCTGCGGCCTGCCGGTGTCGATCTGGCAGAAGTCGCAGCGCCGGGTGCACTGGTCGCCGCCGATCAGGAACGTCGCCTCGCGGTCTTCCCAGCACTCGTAGATGTTGGGGCAGCCCGCCTCCTGGCACACGGTGTGCAGTCCCTCGCGGTCGACCAGCCCGCGCAGGTCGCGGTACTCGGGCCCCATCTTGGCCTTCACCTTGATCCACGACGGCTTGCGTTCGATGGGCGTGGCGGCGTTGCGGGCCTCGACGCGCAGCAGACGGCGGCCCTCGGGCTTCACGGTGGTCACAACCGCGAGACTACGCGCCGGCTACCGCGAGCGTCAGTAGACGGTGCGCGCGATCACGGTGTTCGTACATGGGGTCGAAGTGGTGTTAATGTGACGCCACCGTTCCCGCGCATGTAAGGACCCTCATGGCCGACGGCTACCCGCGTTTTCCCGCGATTCACGACGACACCATCGTGTACGTCGCCGAGGACGACCTGTGGACGGTGCCGGCCGACGGCGGCGTGGGTCGGCGCATCACCGCGGGCCGCGCGGCCGCCACCCACCCCCGGATCTCCCCGGACGGCACCCTGGTTGCCTACAGTGGAGCCGAGGAGGGGCCCAGTGAGGTGTACGTGGTGCCGCTGGCCGGCGGCGAGTCGCGGCGCCTCACCTTCGAGGGCGGCGACTGTGGCGCCCGCGTGGTGGCCTGGTCGGCCGACGGCACGCGCGCCGTGTACTCCACCAGCGCCTATGCCCCTCACCTCACCGAATCCCGGCTGCGCGAGGTGCCCGTGGCGGGCGGTCCGTCGGTCGACCTGCGCCTGGGCCACGCGCTGTCGGCGTCGTTCGGTGACGACGGAACCGTGGTGCTGGGCCGGGAGTACTGGAACGACCCCGCCTACTGGAAGCGGTACCGCGGCGGCACCGCGGGTCAACTGTGGATAGACGCCGGCGGCGACGGCGAGTTCCGCAAACTGATCACACTGGACGGAAACCTGTCGCGGCCGTGCGTCATCGGCGAGCGCGTCTACTTCCTGTCCGACCACGAGGGCCACGGCAACGTCTATTCCACCGACTTCGCGGGACGGGACCTGCGACGTCACAGTGACCACGAAGAGTTCTACGCGCGCGGCCTGTCCGGCGACGGACGGCGACTGGTGTACCACTGTGGAGGGCGGCTGTACCTGCTCGACCCGTCGCGGGACCAGCCGCGCGCCCTCGACGTCGACACCGGCCTCACCCGCACCCAGCGCGCCCGCAAGTTCGTCGAGGCCGCCGACTACCTCGGCTCGGTGGACCTGTCGCCCGACGCCTCCCGGCTGGCGGTCTCCGCGCGCGGCAAGGCCTTCACGTTCGGCACCTGGGAGGGCCCGGTCACCCAGCACGGCGAGCCCGACGGCGTCCGCTATCGGCTGGTGACCTGGCTGCACGACAACAAGCGGCTGGTCGCCGTGGCCGCCGACAGCGGCGAACGGGAGGTGATGGTCGGGCTGCACGCCGACATGTCCGTCACCGGGCGCCGCCTGGAGGCGCTGGACCTGGGCAGCCCCACCGAGACCGCGGCGTCCCCCGTCGAGGGCAAGATAGCCGTGGCCAACAACCGCGGCGAGCTCATCCTGGTCGACGTGGACGGCGACGTCGAGACGTCGACCGTTGTCGATTCCTCCGACCGGGGCCGGATCCGCGACCTCGCCTTCTCCCCGGACGGCAGGTGGCTCGCCTACGCGCGCCCCGAATCCCACGACGACGCCGCCGACGACGCCGTGGGCCGCTCCGCCATCAGGCTCGCCGAGGTCGCCACGGGGCGCACCCTCACCGCCGCGCGGCGCGTGCTGTCCGACGGCGCGCCGTCCTTCGACCCGGCGGGGAAGTTCCTCTACTTCATCGGGCATCGCCGCTTCAACCCGTCCTACGACACCCTCCACTTCGATCTGAACTTCCCGATGGGCGGTCACCCGTACGCCATCGCGCTGGAGGCGGCGACCCTGGCGCCCTTCGTGCCGGGCCCCAAGGCCCTGCACGACACCGCCACCGCCGACGCCACGACCGACACCGCCGTGGAGCCCGACGGCCTCGACGCGCGCATCGTCCCGTTCCCGGTGGGCGACAGCGATTACCGCCGCGTCTTCGGAGTCGACGGCAAGGCGCTGGTGCTGTCCTACCCGGTGCGCGGCCAGATCGCCGCCCCCGACGCCGACGACACCCCACAGGGGATGCTGGACGCGGTGGACCTGGTGACCGGCAAGGTGGAGCGGATCGCCGACGGCGTGGGCGGGTGCGCGGTCACACCGGACGGCAAGTCCCTGGTGTACACCTCGGGCAAGCAGCTGCGAGTCGTGAAGGCCACCGAGAAGGCGCCCGAGACCGCCGAGTACAACCGCGAGTCCGGCTGGGTGGACCTGTCGCGGGTGAAGGTGTCGGTGCGTCCGGAATTCGAGTGGCCGCAGATGTTCCGCGAGACGTGGCGGCGGCTGGCCGACCACTTCTGGACCGAGGACATGTCCGGAGTGGACTGGAGGGCGATGTACGACCGCTACGCGCCGCTGGTGTCGCGGGTGTCCACCCGCGGCGAACTGTCGGACGTGTTGTGGGAGCTGATGGGGGAGCTGGGAACCTCCCACGCGTACGAGCGTGCCGGCGACCTCCGGAAGGGACCCCAGTACCGGCAGGGCTTCCTGGGCGCCGAGTTCGACGTGGACGCTCGGGGGCGGCACACGATCGCCGCGATCCTGGAGGGCGACGCGTCCGATCCGCTGGCGTCGTCCCCGCTGTCACGGCCCGGCGTCGACGCCCGCGTCGGCGACGAGGTGGTCGCGATCAACGGCCTGGCGGTCGGCGCGGGCGCCGGCGTCGCCCAGCGCCTGGTGAACCTGGCGGGCCAGCAGGTGCGCGTCGCCCTGAAGCGCGGCGACGCCGCGCACGCCGTCGTGGTCACCCCGCTGGCCGACGAGCGCGCGCTGCGCTACCGCGCATGGGTGGACGCCAACCGATCCGCGGTGCACCAGGCCACCCGGGGGCGGGTCGGGTACGTCCACATCCCCGACATGATGGCCAAGGGCTTCGCCGAGTTCCACAGGGGATTCCTCAACGAGTACGACCGCGAGGCGCTCGTGGTCGACGTCCGCTTCAACGGCGGCGGACACGTGTCGTCCGTGCTGGTGGAGAAGCTGCTGCGGCGCCGCCTGGGCCACATCTACTCCCGGTGGGAGCGCCCGGCCGGCTACCCGTACGAGGCGCCGCGCGGCCCGATGGTCGCGCTGATCAACGAATTCGCCGGTTCCGACGGCGACATCTTCTCTAACGCCTTCCGCGGCTTCGGGCTCGGCCCGCTGATCGGCGCCCGCACGTGGGGCGGCGTCATCGGCATGGACGCCTCGCGCCCCGGGCTGTCCGACGGCACCATGGTGTCGCAGCCGGAGTTCTCCTTCCACTTCGACAACGTCCAATGGGGAGTGGAAAATCACGGTGTGGCGCCGGACATCGACGTGGATAATGCCCCGCAGGACTACGCGGCGGGCCGCGACCCCCAACTGGAACGCGGCATCGCCGAGGTGACGCGGCTGCTGGAACGCACCCCCGCGCATCGCCCCACCCCGACACCCCGGCCCGTGCTCGCGCCGCCGCCGCTGCCGCCGCGTCCCTGACACCCACCGACACACGGAGGACCCATGACCACCGGTTACCCGCGCTTCCCCACCATCCACGGCGACACCGTGGCGTTCGTCGCCGAGGACGACCTGTGGACGGTGCCGGCCGACGGTGGCGACGCGCGCCGCCTCACCGCCGGGGTGGGGGACATGACGCACCCGCGGTTCTCGCCCGACGGCGAGCTCATCGCCTTCGTCGGCGACGAGGAGGGCCCGTCCGACGTGTACGTCGTGCCCGCCAAGGGCGGCGAGGTGCGCCGCCTCACCTTCGAGGGCGCCCGCGGCGTGCGCGTGGTGGGGTGGGAGCCCGACGGCTCCTCGGTGCTGTACTCCAGCCGCGCGGCGGCCAACTGCCCCCTGGACGTGGCGCTGTGCCGGGTCCCGATCGACGGCGGCGACAGCCGGCCGCTGCCGTACGGGCGCGGCAACGCGCTGGCGATCGGCGCCGGCGGCACCGTGGTGGTGGGCCGCGAGTACTTCCGGGATCCGGCGCACTGGAAGCGTTACCGGGGCGGCACCGCCGGTCAACTGTGGATCGACGCCGCGGGCGACGGCGAGTTCCGCAAGCTGACCGACCCGAAGGGCAACCTCGCCTGCCCGGTCATCATCGGCGAGCGCGTGTACTTCCTGTCCGACCACGAGGGATACTCCAATGTGTACTCTGTCGGTGTCTCCGGTGTCTCCGGTGTCTCCGGTGTCTCCGGTGTCTCCGGTGTCTCCGGTGTCTCCGGTGTCTCCGGTGTCTCCGGTGTCTCCGGCGCCGACCTGCGCCGCCACACCGACCACGCCGACTTCTACGTCCGCGGACTGTCGGGCGACGGCCGGCGCCTGATCTACCACTGCGGAGGCGAGCTCTACCTGCTCGACCCCGCCGACGACCAGTCGCGCCGCCTCGACGTCCACATCGGCGTCACCCGCACCCAGCGCGCCCGCCGCTTCGTCGACGCGGGCGACTACGTGCATTCGGCGCAGCTGTCGGCCGACGGCGCCCGGCTGGCGATCACCACGCGTGGCAAGGCGTTCAGCTTCGGCGACTGGGAGGGCGGCGTCACCCAGTACGGCGAGCTCGACGGCACCCGCTACCGGCTGCTGAGCTGGCTGCACGACGACACCCGCCTGGTCGCGGTGTCCGCCGACGCCTCCCGCGACGAGGCCCTCGTCGTGTTCGACCCGGTCAAGCCCCCGCGCCTGCTCGACGGCCTCGACATCGGCCGCGTCGAGGACCTCGCCGTGTCCCCCTGTGACGGGCACGTCGCGCTGGCCAACCACCGCGGCGAGTTGCTGCTGGTCGACGTCGACGCCGCCGAACCCGTGGTGTCCCTCGTGGAGACAAGCCGCCACGCCGAGATCGCCGACCTGACGTTCTCCCCGGACGGCAAGTGGGTCGCCTACGCCTACCCCGAGGCCGCCGGCGAGGCCGACACCCACGCCACCTCCGCCATCCACCTCGCCGAGGTCGCCACCGGCGCCACCCACCTGGTCGCCGAGCGGGTGCTGCGCGACGAGTGCCCGTCCTTCGACCCGGCGGGCCGCTACCTCTACTTCATCGGGTACCGGGAATTCAACCCCGCCTACGACTCCCTCCACTTCGACCTCGGCTTCCCCGGCGGCGCCCGGCCCTACGCCGTGGCGCTGCGCGCCGACGTCGCCGCCCCCTTCACCCCGCGCCCCTGGCCGCTGTCGAAGGACCGCGACGACAAGCCCGCCACCGCCGACCCCCTCGTCGACCCCGAGGGCCTGGCCCGCCGCATCACCCCGCTCCCGCTTCCCGACCTGCGCTACAGCCAGGTGTTCGGCGTCCACGGCAAGGTGCTGGCGCTGTCGCACCCCATCAAGGGCGACATCACCCCGCCCTGGGAGAACCCCGACGCCGCCGACGGCGTCATCGACATGGTCGACCTGGCCACCGGCGAGGTGGAACGCATCGCCGAGGAGGTCAGCGCGGCGTCGGTCAGCCGCGACGGCAAGACCCTGCTGTACCGCAGCGGCAACGCCTGGCGCGTCGTCAAGGCCACCGCGGACGTCCCGAGCGGGGACGAGCACAACCGCGCCGACGGCTGGATCGACCTGAAGCGCGTCAAGGTGTCGGTGCGTCCCGAACTCGAATGGCCCCAGATGTTCGCCGAGGCCTGGCGGCTGATGCGCGACCAGTTCTGGGCCGAGGACATGTCCGGAGTGGACTGGAACGCGATGTACCGGCGCTACCTCCCCCTGGTGGAACGCGTGTCCACCCGCGGCGAACTGTCCGACCTGTTCTGGGAGCTGATCGGCGAACTCGGCACCTCCCACGCCTACGAGGCCAGGGGCGACTACGGCTACGCCCCGTTCTACCGCCAGGGCTTCCTCGGCATCGACGCCACCGCGCTCGACGACGGCTACCGCATCGACGCGATCCTCGACGGCGACCTGTGGCGCCCCGACGCCAGCTCCCCGCTGGCCCGCAGCGGCGCCGACGCCCGCGTCGGCGACGTCATCGCGGCGATCAACGGCCAGCCCGTCGGCGCCGCCTCCACCGTCGCCCAGCGCCTGGTCAACCTCGGCGACCAGGAGGTCCAGGTGACGCTGCGCCGCGGCGACGCCGACCCCCACACCATCACGGTCAAGACCCTGTCCAGCGAGCACGCCCTGCGCTACCGCGAATGGGTGGAGTCCAACCGGCGCGCCGTCCACGCCGCCACCGACGGCCGCGTCGGGTACATCCACATCCCCGACATGGTCCCCAACGGCTACGCCGAATTCCACAGGGGATTCCTCAACGAATACGACCGCGAGGGCCTCATCGTCGACATCCGCTTCAACGGCGGCGGCCACGTCTCCGGCCTGATCTGCGAGAAGCTCGCCCGCCGCCGCATCGCCTACGACCACCCCCGCTGGCGCGAACCCATCCCGCACCCGGTGGAGTCGCCGCGTGGCCCCATGGTGGCCATGATCGACGAGGGCGCCGGCTCCGACGGCGACATCTTCGCCGAGACCTTCCGCCAACACGCCCTCGGCCCCCTGATCGGCACCCGCACCTGGGGAGGCGTCACCGGCTACATCGACCGCCTCGAGCTGGCCGACAACACCGTCGTCACCCAGCCCGAGTTCTCCTTCCACTTCGACGAGGCGAAGTGGACGGTCGAAAACCACGGCGTCGACCCGGACGTCGAGGTCGATTACCGCCCGCAGGACTTCGCCGCGGGCGTCGACCCCCAGCTGGCCGCCGCGATCGCCGCGGCCGACGGCGAGATCGCCAAGCGACCCCCGCACCGCCCGTCGGCCGGTACCCGCCCCGTCCGCACACCCGGCCCGCTGCCGCCCCGTCCATAATTTGTGACGCATTTGTGCCCCGCCAAGGCTTTGCGGCAACGTGCCGTTAACCCGCGGCGTGTGGATCGGTGCGAACCGACCACTCGAGAAGGACACAAGCCTCATGAACCAGCTGAACCTCTCCCGCCGCCTCAAGCGGGGAGGCCTGATCGCCGCGGCGCTGGCGCTCGGCACGCTCGCCGCCGGCGCGGTGGCCGTCGCCGACGCCGACCCGACCGCCAAGGCCGTCGCCACCACCTCCGACTTCGACGGCGACGGCAAGAACGACCTGGTGATGCAGGGCTCCCGGCCCGACTCCGGCGAGGCCTCCGTCATGGTGGACTACACCAGCAAGCTCGCCTCCAAGGAGCTGTACCCCTCCGACGCCTACGGCACGCAGGGCTTCGGCGTCGGCCTGGCCACCGGCGACCTCAACGGTGACGGCTTCGACGACCTCGCGGTGGGCTGCGAGCAGTGCGACTGGGAGTGGAGCGGCGCCACGGTGTCGATCTTCAACGGCTCCTCCGACGGCCTGAAGGCCGACTCCACGGTCGACACCGAGATCGGGTCCCCGCAGGACGCCGTGGCCATCGGCGAACTCAACGGCGCCAAGGGCCTCGACGTGGCCTCCACCAACCAGGGCTCGGGCGCCGTCGTGTCGTCCAAGGGCGACGACTACTGGGGCGACAAGCACTACGACACGAAGCTGCCCACCGACGACGAGTACCCGATCGGCGCGGTGGCCATCGGCGACGTCACCGGCGACGGCAAGCCCGACCTGGTGCTGGGCTCGCCCACCCACTCCGGCGGCGCCGTCACCGTCTTCCCCGGCCCCGTCGACGAGGGCAACAGCCAGACGGTCAAGGCCTCCGACCTCGGCGGCACCATCGGCGACCTCGGCGCGGCCCTGGCGGTCGCCGACTTCACCGGCGACGGCAAGGCCGACATCCTGGTCGGCGCCCCGAACTCCTCGACCGACACGGTGGCCTGCGGCGCCGCGGTCGTGCTGCGCGGCTCCGCCTCGGGCATCTCGGCCAAGGCCAGCCAGGTCATCGACCAGGACACCCCCGGCGTTCCCGGCGTCTGCGAAAGCGGCGACGGCTTCGGCGCCTCGGTCGCCGCCGGGGACCTCACCGGCGACGGCAAGCCCGAGGCCGTGGTCGGCGTCCCGAACGAGGGCATCGACGGCCACGTCCTCGTCGGCGACTACATCGAGCTGCCCCACAGCCCCTCGGGTCTCACCGGCACCGGATCCTTTGGCGTGTCCCAGAAGACCACCAACGTCCCCGGCACCGTCGAGGCCCGCGACTACTTCTCCTACGCGCTGTCCATCCAGGACATCAACCTCGACGGCCGCGCCGACGTCCTGATCGGAGCCCCGGGCGAGGACGTCGGCAGCGCCAAGGACGCGGGCCTGGTGACCCGCCTGTTCAGCGACTCCCACGGCAAACCCACCAGCAACTCCAACGACGTCGACGGCACCACCTACGATGTCGAGGACCTGGGCCTGGAACTGCCGTAACCGCGACACAACCCCGGGGCAACCGTCGTGAGGGGACGGTTGCCCCGTCTCATTTTTCGTACAGGTCATCGAGCCCGATCGTGACAACGCGATCCTCGTCGCGCACGCTCTCCTCGAATCCCTTGCCGCTGTAGAGCGTCAAGACGCAGTCCCGTACGTCATAGCCCGCCTCGCCGAGTAGTTCGTAAGCGCGGGCCAGGTGTTCCAGGTGCCGACCTCGCATGGTCTCGTTCCAATTTGTTTGCCCCAACGACAGGACGCGGCGCGGTTGTCCGATACCGAACACGGCGACATCGATGTTGATTGGTCGTCGGTGTCGAGGGTCGGGCACCGTGCCCGCACCGACGACGCCCGGCCAGTCGCTGAGGCGTTCCGCCAACTGCTCGTAGTCGCGGCACAGCTGAGCGAAGTGCGGTCTCACCACCGTGTTGATGTAGTGCGGGCGAGTGTCGCGCCACACCTTGTCCCCGTCGCCAGTCTCGATGAGGCTCCACTGCGGACGCATAGTGGCGAAGTAGAAGCGGAGGACGGGATCGATGACGCGGTACCGAGGACGATTCTTGCGGAAGACATCGGGTTCCTTGAGGATGAGTTCGCGGTCGAGCAAGACCTTGAGCGCATGGGAAAGCGTCTTGGCATGAGATCCTGTATGGGTCGCAATGGTCGGTTTCGTGTTGTCTCCCAGGGCGATAGCCGCGAGCAACGATCGACAGACATAGCCGCTCGACCCTCCTATTTCTTCAGCGATCCGGTGCCGAGGTTGATGGCACAGCGCGTTGGTGGGGTCAAACAGTGTCCGAATTACCCAGTCATCAATATCATCGGGGCCGCGCGGCACGTCGCCCTCGGCAAAGCGACGATACGCAGGCGTACCTCCCACAATGGAGTTGACCTGGGTGGCAAGTCTCGGGTCATCAATGCCCCAAAAGCGAGCCGCCGTGCGGTGGTCGAAGGGCCGCATCACGAGGGCAAAGGACTCTCCATAGGACGATGGGAAAAGCTCGTGGCGCACCGTGGTCATGACGGAACTATCCGAACCGCTCAGCACCAGCAACACGGGGGAGCGCAGTTGTGAGGCACATTCGAATTCACGACGGATGATCGACGGCAGCTCGGGCGACTCCTTGGCGAGGCAGGTGATGTCATCGATGGCGATGAATGTGGGACGTGTCCTAACGCGACGAAACAGGAAGCACATGGCGTCGTACCAGTCTGGGAAGTGGTCCACTGGTTCTTTGAGGTAGTCGCTCAGGGCTTGCCTGAAAAACCTCAGAGACTCGGCTTCTGTTGCCTTGGAGCCCGAGAAGTAGAAGCCGCGCTGCGATTTGGCCACGGCGCGAAGAAGTTGGGTCTTGCCTTGGTGACGACGTCCATGGATGATGCCGAGCTGCGGGTAGCTGGGTACCTGGTCGAGCGAATTCCATTCTCTGTCGCGCGCGAAAATCTCAGGTGGTTTGGGCATAGGCGCCTCCGAGGCGAGAAGGTCGTTGTTGGCAATGCCGAGATTAGCTACTTAGCGTGACCGCTCCAATTGGATTTTGGGTTGCGGGGCGGTTATCCCCAATCGCACCCGTACCGCTCGCGGTGGCCGTCCCAGAAGATGAGGTAGCTGCCGATGGTGGTCTCAAACTCGCCCTCGCCGTTGTAGACGTGGCACAGCCCCGTGTACATGCCGATGTCGAAGAATCCGCTGTTGAGGCAGTCCAGCGCCCAGTCGTGGAGGTCGCGGTGGAGCGTATCCAGGTTGGGCTCGTAGGGGAGCGGCATGACCTCGACTTCGTCGTAGTCGACGGCGGTGCAGGTGGGTTTGCGGATCTCGGCGAGCTCGAAGGCGAAGGAGACGGCGCGGGAATCGTTGCGGGACTTGAGGTTGGTCATGGTGTTGCCCTTCTGTGCGAAGTTCATCGGCGCGGTTCCACCGAGAGTCACATCTCGTGCACTAGAATGTGCGCAGTTCTGAGAATGAAATGGAATTCCCACAATGTCAATAGAACTCGCCGAAACGGTTCACGTTCTGTCGGAACGCCGACACTCTGGAAGGGAGCTCATCGTGGACGAGGGAGTCAGCCCCACGCTGCGGCAATGGCAACTCGCCGAGGCGCTTCAGGGATATCGAGACAGGGCGTCAATGACCCTGGATCAGGCCGCCGCCAAACTGAGAGAGGTCGGCAAGCGGTGGTCGAAGTCGAAGATCCATCGCATCGAGACCCGCAGCTACGCACCCAAACCGTCCGAGGTCGAACAGTTCGCCGAGGTGTATGGACTGTCGAAACAAGAGACCGAAGAGCTCGTGCGGATGTCTCACGAGGCGCGCGAGAAGGGGTGGTGGCAGTCGAGCGCGATGCCGAAGACCTTCCACACCATGGCGGGCCTGGAGCGGGATGCCAAGGAGATACGGCAATGGGAGATCGCGCTGATCCCTGGGCTGATGCAGACATCGGACTATGCCAGAGCCGTCATCGAATCGATCGAGCCGAGCACGCCGCCAGATGTGGTCGACAGCCTGGTAGCGGCACGAACGACTAGGGGCAGGGTGATCACCCGCAAATCTCCACCGAAGGTGCACGTCATTCTCTGCGAGATGGCACTGCGCTGTCCAGTCGGCGGCCGAAAGGTCATGAGAGGTCAGCTCGAGAAGATCATCGAGCTGACAAATGAGCGAAACATCCTGGTCCAGGTGGCGCCCATAGCAGGCGGGGTCAACCCAGGCCTCGAGGGCGGGTTCAGCATCCTCTCCCTGCCGCAACTGAGTTCGGACATTGGATACGCCGACGGGGTGATGGGTCCCGTGTATTTGGAAAGTCAGGACGATGTTCGACGGTGCACCATGCGATTCGCTGCGCTGGCCACTCTTGCGCTGTCTCCGAAGAAATCGACCGAGCTGGTCCGAACTATCCTTACGGAGTACCAATTATCCGAGAGGGGGCGTGGGATGACTGCGCTTGACCTGTCCCGCGCCACTTGGCGTAAAAGTTCACGCTCTGGAGCGAACAGCGGCGGCGGCCAGTGCGTGGAGGTCATTGCGCTGACAAGTCGTCCGTGGCGCAGGAGCAATCGCACGGGTGGCGCGAACGGCAGCGGTGGCAACTGCGTCGAGGTTGTCGGGCTGCGCGGTGACCGCGTCGCGGTGCGGGACAACAAGAACCCGTAGCCTTCTCGCTTCATCCAGTAAGGTCTTCAAGCAGGACTGGCGCCAAGCCATAACGCCAGCCGTCCCATCCTTCGCGAGAGCCCTCAGTCCAAAGAAATCTCCGTCCCATGACGCCAGCCCGTGCGTTCTGGGTGGTGAAGTGGCACAAACTCGGGAGGCCCCCAATGTGGCCGCGGCCTAGGCTGAGATACCACTGGGAATCATCTTCACGAGGACGTAGGAACCACGATGAGCGACGATGACATGAACATCGATTTCGACGGCGACGGTCACTTCGACCACGACTACGAAACCGAGCATCTCGACGACGGCACCACCGCCTACGTCCACCACGACGACGACGGCAATGTCGACGCCGTCGCCTACGACACCGACCACGACGGCTACATCGACGAGATGGACACCGACGAAAACGGCGACGGCACCCTCGACCACCACATGACCGACACCACTGGTGACGGCTACATGGACACCGACGAGGCGGAAGACGGCCCCAGCCACGACATCACCGACGACTCGTCCTCCACCGACGACTCGGCCCCCGCCGACGACACCGAGCACGCGGACGGCAACGGCCCTATCGGCGACAACCTGGGCACCTTCGACGCCAGCGACGCCCACGACGACGGCCTCGGCTACCTCGACGAGCACGTCACGCGCTAACGCCTTGGCGCCAGCCAGGACATGAAGGGACCAACCGTGGGAGGAGCGGTTGGTCCCTTCGCCTTTGGTAATAGGTTCACAAAGAGTGCGCGCCAGGTGATAATCGGCCACGACGCCGACCCCGCCGTTTTCGAAGTGGCACGCATTTGGGATTCTCCGAACCAGCGCTGCGCATAACGTGGGCTTCACCAGGAGATAAAGCTAAGAAACAGCGAAGGGAACGACAATGACTGACAGCGACGACATGTGGATCGACGCCGACGGCGACGGCAACGCCGACGAGGTCACCGACCACTACACGACCTCCGATGGCACCGAGGCGTACGAGGTCGACTCCGACGGTGACGGCCAGACCGACGCGATCGCCTACGACGAGAACGGCGACGGAACGGTCGAGTACCTCGTCACCGACGAGAACGACAACGGCACGTTTGACCACGCCTACGCGGACTCCTCGGGCGACGGCTACGTGGACGACGAGGTCAGCCTGGACGACAGCCCCTACGGTGACGACACCCACGCCAACCCCGACGACCACGCCAGCGACCACGGCGACGACAAGGACAAGGACGACTCGGGCGACGACAAGTCCGACAGCGGAAAGTCCGACGACAAGGACGCCACGTCTGGTCTGGACAGCATTCTGGGGAACTAACCCACGGGCTTCTTTCGCGAGGGCGTACATGGGCGGGACCGATCGGTCCCGCCCATTTGTCGTGCCCGAAACCCGCTTGGCGGGTCCGGAGTTCTTCGGTTACGCTCTCGGGCACGGCATCGACGGAGCCGAGTAGCGCGTCCGTCCACCGCGGAAGAGAGAGCCACCGGTAGCTGGGAAGGTGGGGCGCGGTCGGGCGTGTGAAGACCCTCCCGAGCCGCGGGAAGAAAAGGCGATCGCGCCGGAGTAGAACCCGCCGAGTGGCCCACGTGACGGGCGTCGAATGAGGCCGTGCGCAGCCAGCGCGCGGCGAAGGTGTGGTGGCACAGCGATATCCCGATCGCCCACACCTCCGGGGTTTTCACACAACCAAGGAGGTGTTGAACAAGATGACCACATCAACCACGCCGAACCCCGCGGTGACCGACGCGCCCGAAAGGGTGTTGTCGTCGGCGCTCGCGGAACGGGTCGGCGAAGAGGTACTCGTCGCGGGTTGGCTGCATCGCAGGAGGCTGCTGAAGTCCGTGGCGTTCGCGATCGTCAGGGACCGCGGCGGATTGGCCCAGGTGGTGATCGGTGAGCCCGAGGCACGGGACGTGCTGGAGGGGTTGGCCGAGGAGACCGTCGTCGAGGTGACGGGGGTGGTGACCGCGAACGCGGACGCCCCCGGAGGCGTCGAGATCACCGGACCCGAGATCACGGTCGTGTCCCAGGCCGAGCCGCCGCCGTTTGACCTGTATCGGCCGCGGCTGCGGGCGAACCTGCCGACGCTGCTGGACCACGCGCCCGTCGCACTGCGGCAGCCCAGGCATCGGGCGGCGTTCGAGATCGCCGCCGCCGCGACGCGCGGGTTTCGGGAGGTGTTGAACGCCAAGGGTTTCACCGAGGTGTCGACGCCGAAGATCGTCGCCGGCGCCACCGAGAGCGGGGCGAACGTATTCAAGCTGGACTACTTCGGACGTCCGGCGTACCTGGCGCAGAGCCCGCAGTTCTACAAGCAGACCATGGTCGGGGTGTTCGAGCGGGTGTTCGAGGTGGGGCCGGTGTTCCGGGCCGAGCCGCACGACACCGTCAGGCACCTGGCCGAATACACGTCGCTGGACGCCGAGTTCGGGTTCATCGCCGACCATCGGGACGTGGCGGCGGTGCTGAGGGACACCGTGGACGGCATGTTGTCCAGTGTGGCCGACCGTGCGTCGGCCGCGTTGGAGCGGCTCGAGTTGTCGGTTCCCGTGGTGCCCGAAGAGCTCCCGTCGATTCACTTCAGCGAGGCGCTGGAGCTGATCTCGCGGGACGGCGGCGTCGACGTCACCGCCGAGAACGACCTGGCGCCCGCGCACGAGCGGTTCATGGGCGAGTGGGCGCGGCGGGAGCACGGCAGCGACTTCCTGGTCGTGGCCGGGTATCCGATGTCGAAGCGGCCGTTCTACACCGCGGCCGACCCGCGCCGACCGGGCTACAGCGACTCCTTCGACCTGCTGTTTCGGGGCACCGAGCTGGTGACCGGGGGGCGGCGGCTGCATCGCTACGCCGACTATCTGAAGGCCCTGGCGGCGCAGGGCGAGGGTCCGGACGCCTACGCCGGGTACCTGGACGCGTTTCGGCACGGCATGCCGCCGCACGGCGGGTTCGCCATCGGGCTGGAGCGGTTCGTGGCGCAGCTGACCGGGGCGGCGAACATCCGGGAGGTCACGCTGTTCCCGCGCGACCTCCACCGCGTCGCTCCATGATGGAAGGTGTCGGCGGCGTCAGCGCCGCCGACACCTATTCCAGGATCAGCGGCATGAGCCTTTCCGCCACCGGGATCACCTCGTCGACTCCGACGTCGCGGCCCACCTCGCGGGTCAGCGAGGTCATGGTGACGTCCTCGATCGCGCAAGGCGAGATCTTCGAGAACGCGGACATGTCGCAGTCGCAGTTCAGGGCGAAGCCGTGCAGCGTCACCCGCCAGCGCACCCGCACCCCGATCGAGGCGATCTTGCGGACTCCGCCGCGGTCGTCGGCGGGCACCCACACGCCGGTCTGGCCGTCCACGCGCGTGGTGTCGACGCCGAACTCGGCGCACACCGCCATGATCATCCCCTCGAGGCGGCGAACGTACTTCACCACGTCGATGGGCTTGCGCAGCTTCACGATCGGGTAGCCCACCAGCTGGCCGGGGCCGTGCCAGGTGATCTGGCCGCCCCGGTCCACCGTGACCACGGGCGTGCCGTCGTTGGGCAGCGTCCACGCCTCGGTGCGCCGCCCCGCCGTGTACACGCTGGGGTGTTGCAGCAGCAGGACGGTGTCGCCGATGTCGTCGTTGATGCGCTGCTCCTGCAGGACCCGCTGCCGGTCCCAGGCGTCCTGATAGCCGATGGTGCCCACCCGGTCGATGACCAGGCCCTCGTTGTCTACCGCTGTTGTCACGGCATCGAGCCTAATCCCGAATTGAGACCCCGCCAGGGTGGAGCCGATCACGGCGAACGCGTAAAGTCGCACTCGCCCCTGCGAGGAAGGACCGACAACCGTGCGCTTGCCGCGAATTCTGGCCCCCATCGCGTTGACGGCGGTCGCCCTGCTCGGACTGTCCGCCTGTGCGGCGAGCGCGGTCGACTCCACCGTCCCCAGCGATTACTCGATGGCGCAGGCCGACCGCTCCGACATGCCCGACGCGATCAAGAAGATCCTCGATTCCGGGCGCATCACGGTCGGCACCAAGTTCGACCAGCCGCTGACGGGGCTGCGCGACGACGCCACCGGACGCATCGAGGGCTTCGACGCCGAGATCGCGCGGATCATCGCGCAGCGCATCTTCGGTGACGTCGGCGAGGGCGACAACCTGGACTTCATCGAGACCGTGTCGAAAAACCGTGAGAAGTATCTGGGATACAAGCATCACAGCGTCGTCGACCTGGTGATCGGCACCTACTCGATCAGCGCCGACCGCCAGAAGATGGTGGACTTCGCGGGACCGTACTACGAGGCGGGCCAGTCGATCATGACCCGCAAGGGCGACCACATAGACAAGGTGTCGCAGCTGTCGGGCAAGAAGGTGTGCACGGCGAAGGGCTCGACGTCCGTCGAGAATGTCATGAAGCTCAACAAGTCCGCCAAGCCGACGATTCTGAGCGACTACTCCAGTTGCCGCAAGGCCCTGCTGGACAAGCAGGTCGACGCGGTCACCACCGACAACGTGATCCTCTACGGCTACGCCGACCAGGACCCCGACGAGCTGGAGGTCTCCAAGAAGACCTTCAGTTCCGAGCCGTACGGCGTGGGGATCCACAACAACTCGCCCGAGGTCGTCAAGTTCATCAACGACACCCTGAAGCTCGCCTTCTCCAACGGCGACTGGCAGGCCGCCTTCAACCGCACCCTGGGCGCCGCCGGGGTCGCCCTCCCCAAGACTCCGAAAATCACCACCGACTGACGGCGTGTCGCTTGACCGACCGCCCCGACTGTTCTGAAATTGGTTTGCAATTTCAATCACGACAGCGGGGAGTAACCCATGAAGGTCGCCTTCGTCGGCAAGGGGGGCAGCGGCAAGACCACCATGGCCTCGCTGTTCGCGCGCCGCGCCGTCGAGACCGGTCACCAGGTGTTCGCCATCGACGCCGACATCAACCAGCACCTGGCCGCCGCGCTCGGGGTGGACGCCTCCGCGGACCTGCCGCCGCTGGGGGAGCGGATCGCCGAGATCAAGGATTACCTGCGCGGCACCAACCCCCGCATCGCCTCGGCCGACGCGATGGTCAAGACCACCCCGCCCGGCGCCGGCTCCCGGCTGCTCACCCTCGCCGACAATCCCCTGTACGCCACCTGCACCCGCCGCCACGCGGGGCTGCGGCTTGCCGTCACCGGCGGCTTCGCCACCGACGACCTCGGGGTGGCCTGCTACCACTCCAAGACCGGCGCGGTCGAGCTGCTGCTCAACCACCTGGTCGACGGGGCCCGGGAATACGTTGTGGTGGACATGATCGCCGGTGCCGAGGCCTTCGCCTCGGGTATGTTCACCCGCTTCGACCGCACCTTCCTGGTGTGCGAGCCCACCGTCCGCAGCGTCGGGGTGTACAAGCAGTACGCCGAGTACGCCGCCGACTACGACGTGGCGATCTCGGTGATCGGCAACAAGATCGACGACGCCGACGACGCCGACTTCCTGCGCGAGCACGTCGGGGAGGCGCTGTTCGCCTGCTTCGGGCGGTCCCGTTACGTCAAGGCCGCCGAACGCGGTGACCTGCAACCGATCGCCGCGCTGGAGCCCGGCAATCTCGCGGTCCTGGACAACGCCCGCGGCCTGGTGGAGCTGGGCGGCAAGGACTGGGGAAAGTTCACCCGCCAGGCCCGCCAGTTCCACGTCCGCAACGCCGAGGCGTGGGCGAACTCGCGCAGCGGCGCCGACCTGAGCGATCAGATCGACCCGGACTTCGTGCTTGGTCCACAGTGCCTGGACGATCTCTCCGGATCCGTGACAGTCCGATAGCCGACAGTGTCGGCGCCGCGGGATTGGAAGGATTGTGGACCATCCACGATGACAAGGAGTGCTCATGTCCCTTGATGTTTCGCCCGAGCTTTTGGAAAAGGCCGAACGCGGTGACGTCAGCGACGCCGAGTTCGTCGACTGCGTACGCCAATCGCTTCCCTTCGCCTGGGAAACGATCGCCCGGGTGGTGAACGACCTGCGCGGCGGCGGGGGAGAGTTCGCCGACAACGTCACGCCGCCGCCCGACGAGAAGGCTCGGGGGCAGCTGCTGCGCGCCCTGGCCTCCGACGCGATCCGCGGGGGCCTGGAGCGGCACTTCGGGGTGAAGCTGGCCTTCCAGAACTGCCACCGGGTCGCGGCCTTCACGCCCTCGGCCGTCGACAGCGACCGCTACCGCCGCTTCATCTCCCCGGTCGGCCAGCTGCGCAACCAGTCCCCGGAGCTGCGGGACTGCTGAGAAGGGTGAAGATCGACCTGTTCCTGGTGGGCGACGCCCACCATCGGTCCGCAGCGGACGTTCCGGCGGCCCTGGCGGAATACGCCATGGCCGCCGAGGCCGCCGGTTTCGACGCGGTATGGATCGCCGAACACCACTTCATCCGCTACGGCGCCTGCCCCTCGGTGCCGCTGCTGGCCGCCCACATCCTCGCCCGCACCACCCGGCTGCGGGTCGGTTCGGCCGCCTGCGTGCTGTCCAACCGACACCCCGTGGCCCTGGCCGAGGAGGCCGTCATGCTGGACGGCCTGTCCGGCGGGCGTTTCCTGCTCGGGGTGGCGCGCGGCGGCCCCTGGGTGGACCTGGAGGTCTTCGGCACCGGGCGCGAACGCTTCGACCGCGGCTTCGGCGAGGCGGTGGACGTGTTGCGGGACTGGATATCGGGGCCGCCGCGGGTGAGCGCGGCGGGGGAGTTCTTCCGGTTTCGCCCCGTGCCGGTGCTGGCCCGTCCCCGCGGCGCCTTCCCCATCTGGATCGCCGCCACCTCACCGCCCACCGTGGACGCCGCGGCACGCCGCGGACTGCCGCTGCTGCTGGGCATCCACGCCACCGACGACGACAAGGCCGCCATGATCCGGCGCTGGAACACGGCCGCCGCCGACGCCGGGCACGACCCGTCCGGCGCCGAGCACGCCGCCGTCTACCTGGCCCACGCCACCGACGACGGCGCGGACCGCCTGCGCGAGGCCATGACCGACTGGCTGTCGACCGGCGTGGGCGACTACGTCCGCCTCGACGGCGGCCGGGGCTCCGGCGATCAACGCGGCTATGTGGAGCGACTGGCCGCCGAGCACCTGGTGGGGCCCGCGCCCGGCCTGGCCGCGCGGCTGGCCGACAGCGCCGCCGCCACCGAGATCTCCCGGGCCCTGCTGCTGGTCGAGGGCATCGGCGAGGGCGCCGCCGTGCGCGACAACATCGCGCGCCTGGGCGCCGCCCTGCGCCCTATCGCGACGCCACGGCCCAGGTGAGCGCCTCCGAAATCGTCGGGTCGGAGAACTCGAAGTCGTTGTCCCGCAACACTTTCGGCACGATCTCGGTGCCGCGCAGCAGCTCCACGGCGGCCTCGCCCGCCCCGAAACGCAGCGCCGCGCCCGGCACCACCCACGGCGTGGGACGCCGCAGCGCCGCGCCCAGCGCGCGGGTGAACTCCGCGTTGGTCACCGGCGTCGGACCCACGAGGTTGACCGGGCCCGCGATGTCGCGGTCCAGCAGGAGGTCCACGGCCGCCAGCCAGTCGCGCAGCGAGATCCACGGGAAGTACTGCCGCCCCGAACCGAAGCGGCCGCCCAGCCCCAGCTTGAACAGCGGGATGAGCCGCTTCAGCATCACCGAATCCGGCGCCATCACGTGCCCGGTGCGCAGCGGCACCACCCGGGCCCCGGCCTCGGCGGCGGGCGCGGTGGCCTCCTCCCAGCGCCGGCACGTGACGCCCAGAAAGTCGTCGCCCGGCTCGGCCGTCTCGTCCACCACCGCGGGGTTGTCGCCGTAGTAGCCGACCGCGGAACCGTTGAGCAGCACCGGAACCCTGGCGACGGCGACGGCCTCGGCGATCGCCCGCGTCGCGTTGACGCGGCTGTCGCGGATCAGCCGCTTGTACGTCTCGGTCCAGCGCCTGTCGGCCACGCCGGCGCCGCACAGGTTGATCACCGCGTCGGCGCCCTCGAGCACACCGGAGTCCAGCTCACCGCCGTCGGGGTCCCACGCCACCTCGCCGGGCTCCTCGGCGCGGCGCCGCACCAGCCGCTCCACGCGGTGGCCGTCGCTGGACAGCCGGGCGGCCAGGTGCCGTCCGAGGAAACCGGAGGCCCCGGCCATGACTATGCGCATCCGCCGATTGTGGCATGCCCTACAGCCAGTTGTTCTTCTTGAGCAGCCGATAGACGAACAGACACGCCCCGAGCATCACGATGACCACCAGCGGGTAGCCGATCGTCCAATGCAGCTCGGGCATGTACGTGAAGTTCATGCCGTACACGCCGGCCACCAGGGTCGGCACCGCGATGATCGCCGCCCACGACGAGATCTTGCGCATGTCGGTGTTCTGCTGGATCGACACCTGCGCCAGGTGGGCCTGCATCACGCTGGTGACCTGCTCGCTCAGCGAGTCGATGGTGTTGTCCACCCGGTCCAGGTCGTGCAGCGACTGCTGGAACCGCTCGCGCATCCCGATCGGGACCGGCACCCGGCCCCGCGACAGGTCCGACATGACCGGGTGCAGCGGGTCCTCCACGCGGCGGAAGAACAGCACCTCGCGCTTCAGGCCGTAGATGTCGTCCAGCGGGTCGGCGGCGTGCAGGTCGAACACCCGGTGCTCGACCTCGATGATGTCAGACTCGATCTCGTGGGCGATGCGGTCGTAGGTGGCCACGATCTCGTCGCACACCTCCTGAACGATGATGTGCGGCCCGAACTTCAGGCACTCGGGGCGGTCGCGCAGCTGCTGCCGCACCTCGGCGAACAGGTCGGCGCATCCTTCGTGGACGGACAGCACGAGCTTGTCGGTCACGAACAGCAGCACCTGGGAGCTGGTCAGCGCCGAGCCCTCCTCGTTCGTGGCGCGGTGCAACGCCTTCAGCGCCACCACCAGGACGCCGCGCACCAGGGTGGCGCTCTGGCGGGACCGGTGCCGGGTCACCTCGTCGAAGTCGACATCGGACACCCCGAGCCGCCGCGTGGCGTTGGCGAAGGTCTCCTGGCTGGGGGATTCCAGGTCGACCCACAGGAAGTGGTCGCCGAAGCGCGTCAGATCCTCCAGGGCGGAGTCGAGGTCCTCGGTGAGCTCGACGGGGCGGGAGGCGTCGCACACGACGACATGTGGGGTGGTCATGTCGCCGATTATGCCCAGATTGATCCACCGCATGACATCGGGCCGCGTCAATGTTCGACGCGGCCCGATGATTGGCGTGCTTGGTTACAGCCCCAGCTGCGAGGCGAAGTCGCCGTCCTCCAGGCGCTGCTTGACCGCCGAGAGGTAACGCGCGGCGTCGGCGCCGTCGATGATGCGGTGGTCGTAGGACAGCGCCAGGTACATCATGGACCGTGGCGCGATGACCTCGCCCAGCTCGGGGTCGTTGACCACGACCGGGCGCTTCACGACCGCGCCGGTGCCCAGCATCGCCGACTGCGGCGCGTTCACGATCGGCGTGTCGAACAGGGCGCCGCGCGACCCGGTGTTGGTCAGCGTGAACGTGCCCCCGGCGATGTCGTCGGGGGTCAGCTTGTTGTTGCGGGTGCGCTCGGCGAGGTCGGCGATCCGCTTGGCCAGGCCGCCCAGGTTCAGGTCGCCGGCGTTGTGGATCACCGGGGCGATCAGGCCCTTGTCGGTGTCGACGGCCATGCCGAGGTTCTCGGCGGCCGGGTAGGTGACGGTGCCCGCGTCCATGTCGATGGTCGCGTTGACCTGCGGGTACACCTGGAGCGCCTCGACGGCGGCCATCGCGAAGAACGGCAGGAACGACAGCTTCACGCCGTGGCGCTGCAGGAACGCGTCCTTGGTGGCCGTGCGCAGGTGGGCGATCTTGGTGACGTCCACCTCGATCACCGTGGTCAGCTGGGCCTGCGAGTGCAGCGCGTCGAAGGTGTTCTTGGCGATCATCCTGCGCAGCCGCGACATCTTCTCGGTGCGGCCCCGCAGCGGGGACGGCTCCAGCGGCGCCGCGGGCTTCG